>NZ_JBEYIS010000035.1:0-83537 GCF_040635975.1 Streptomyces sp. NPDC006798 | reverse complement strand
ACCACCGCGCCGACGGCCGCTTCCTCGTACGCGGACTTCCGGACCGCGACGGACTGGGCGAGACCGACTCCCCCGACGCGGCGTTCCGGCTCGCGGAGGCCGTGGCCGTCGCCGTGCCGTACCGGTCAGCGTCCGCCGAACGGGGCGCGCGGACCGGGCCGCGGTGCGGGCGTGGTGTCCGGTGCCGTGCCGCGGGCGGTGGCCGCCGGGGCCGGGTCGGGGGCGCAGGTCACGTCCGCGGCCGGGAGTTCGCCGGTGGCCAGATAGCGGGTGGTGAGCGCGTCGGCGCAGCTGCTGGTCCCGCGGCCGTAGACGCCGTGCCCCTCGCCCTCCTCGACGTACACCAGCCGGGAGCCCTTCAGGGCCCGGTGCAGTCCCCGGGCGGCGACGGGCGGAGTCTGTGAGTCCCACTCGTTCTGGACGATCAGCGTCGGCACCGAGTTGCCGACCCGGGTCACGGGCTCGACGGGCCGCTCCCAGAAGGCGCAGGGCACGATGTTGGACACCGAGTCGCCGAAGAACGGGTAGCGGGCGCTGTCGCGGCGGCTGTCGGCCCGGTAACGGGCCGGGTTCGTCGGCCAGCGGACGTCACCGCAGGTCACGGCGGTGTACGAGGCGAGGTCGTTGTCGGAGGGGACGTACGGCGGCTGGGGTTCGACGGGCTTGCCCTCGGCCGCGTCGCGCAGCTTCACCAGGAACGCGGCGCCGAGCGCGGGACGGTACATGTCCCAGCGCATCCAGTCGCGGATCTCGGCCCCGGTGTACGGGTGGCCGCCGAGGTCGATGGGCGTGCGGTCGGCGCGTTCGACCAGTTCCCAGAAGAGCCGGGTGACTTCGGCGGGGGTGTTGCCGACCCCGTACGTCGAGGAGTGTTCGGCGGTCCACCGCGCCCACCGCCGGAACGCGGGCTCCGCCTCCGAGGCCCAGTTCTGCACCATGCCCCGCCACACCCGCTTCGGGTCGACGGCGCTGTCGAGGACGAAGCGGTCGGCGCGCTCGGGGAACATCTGCGTGTAGACGGCGCCCAGGTAGGTGCCGTAGGAGAGACCGAAGTAGGAGATCCGCCGTTCGCCGAGGGCGGCCCGGAGCCGGTCCATGTCGCGGGCGGTGTTACGGGTGGTGAAGTGGGCGATGTCGGGGGTGTTGGCCCGGCACTTGGCGGCGAGGTCGCGGGCCCAGGCGACGTCCTTGGCGAAGGTGGCGTCCCGGTAGGGGCGGAAGGTGAGCCGCTCGTCGCGGGTGGTGGTGCCGCAGGACAGGGGGCTGCTGGCGCCCACGCCGCGCGGGTCGAAGCCGATCAGGTCGTACTGGTCCTTCACCGGCTGAGGCAGGGTCTCGGCCATCCACAGGGGATAGAACAGACCCGGCCCGCCCGGCCCGCCGGGGTTGAAGAGCAGCACACCGCGGCGCTTCGCGGGATCGGCGGCCTTGATACGGGAGACGGCCATCTCGATGGTCCGGCTGCCGGGGTCGCGGTAGTCCGCCGGGACGGGGAGTACGGCGCACTCCACGTTCGGGGGGAGATCGGGGCCGCAGGTGCCCCAGGTGAGCGTCCGGCCGGTGGGGGCGGCGGGGGACGCGGGGGCGGCGGCGCTGGGAACGGCGGGGAAGAGGGCCGCGGTGAGTCCCAGGGCTATCGCAGGGGTGATCAGACGTCTCGGGCGCATGGGGGTGCCTTCGGCTAGCTGGTGGCCGGAACCCGAGGGTCGGCGGCTCGCGGGCAGCGGTCGGCCGGGTAGCGGGAACCGGGAGAGGGGGGTGGTGCCGTGCGAAGGCCCGGAGGGACGGACCGTGAAACTGCGCACAGAGTAACGGGCTTTGGCCGAAAGGGAGTTGCCCGTCCCGAAATTCGATCTATGAAGGCGCCGGGCCGGGTGGCGGTACGGGCGGAAGCGCCGCGCGCCCCGCGGCGGGGATGCCGTACGCCGGTGTTCCACGACTGCTTCCGAGCCGGTTCGTACCGGCAGGGGATGGTCCTGAGGTGCGGAAACGGCGTGATGTTCGCCTGCGGAGGCGAGCGGGGAGGCCGACGCGTGCCCCGCCGCCCGGCGGCGGAAGTGCGGAGAGAGGCCGGCCCACCGGTCGGAAGACCTCGCGCGGATGGCGAGGGCGGACCGGTGGGCCGGGGCGGTCTCGGGCGGGTCAGGCCTTCTTGACCACGCTCGACTTGAGCTGCATCGCGCCGAACCCGTCGACCTTGCAGTCGATGTCGTGGCCGTCGGTACCGTCGACGAGACGGATGTTGCGGACCTTCGTGCCCGCCTTGATCCCGGTCGGGCTGCCCTTGACCTTCAAGGTCTTCACCACGGTGACGGTGTCGCCGTCGGCGAGGACATTGCCCACCGCGTCGCGAACCGTCCGGCCCGCGCCGTCCCCGGTCCCGGGCGCGCTGCCCGCGGTGGTCGGCGACCACTCGTGGCCGCACTCGGGGCAGACCAGGAGCGCCCCCATTTCGTAGGTGTAGGCGCTGGAACACTCGGGGCAGGGGGGAAGATTCTCACTCACCACATCAGTATATTTCAGTTCAATAAGCAGAAAGCGGTCCGTGGGTTCCCGGCTCTGGGGTGCCTGCCGGGGCCGGACGCGCGGAATCCGTCGCGGGCGACCTGAGCGAGGCGGCCCGTCTCACCGGCCCGGGGGAGACCGTCCGGCCCGGTTCCGGTACGCGTCCATCGGCAGACCGCCCGCCCCAGGGTCCGCCGACTCCACCTCGCCGATCACCACGTGGGTCGTCACCGCCACCGTCAACGCCACTGCCAGCAGCGTCCCCCGTACCCCCGGCTCTCATCGTGTACTCCCCCGTATTCATGATCCGACTGACTTGATCAAGACCAGAATAGTGAGCCGTGCCGTCTCCCCCGGACGGCCGCCCGGCCGGGTTCGCCGACTCCGACTCACAGGCAAGAGCGCCGAGTTGGCCGCAAACGGGCGTCGACCCGGCCCGGGATCCGGCTCACGGGACGCCGTGCGAAACCGGCCGCATCCTCACGACCGGCAACTGTCGCGCGGAACATCCCCACGCTCGTGGGGGTGTTCCGCTGCTTCCCTCCGTACTCGTCGTCGCTGACGTCCGTGCTCCACGCGATCCGTCATCGGGCGAGGCGTGGACGCGTGCCGGGGCGAGGCGTTCGAACCTTCGCGGTCCCCGCGATCACCGGCGGGGGCCCGGAGCCGACCGGGCTCAGCGTCGTGCGGTCAGCACGATTCCCGGGCCGGTGGATCCCGGAGGCTCCCCCGGAAGTACTCCGGTGACGTCGATGGTGTCCCCGTGCCCCGAGATGTCGAAGGGCGAGAGCGGGCGTCCCTTCACGGTGGTGGGCAGCCCGAGGGAGACCCAGGTGTCTCCTGCCCGGCGCAGTGCGGCGGGCCCGGCTCCGGCCGTCTGCGCCAGCAGAACGACTTCACCCTTGCCGAAGGTCGCCTTCTCGATACTGACGGTTCGGTCCGGCAGCGCGATCCGTTTCCACGACCGACCGTCCCAGCGCAGCGCGAGACCGCTTTCAGTCCCGTCAGGCGTACGAATTTCACCGACAGCCCAGACGGTGCCGTCGGGCGCGGTCGCGACGGCGTTCAGACGGGCACGGCCCTCGACCCGGGGGAGAGGCTGCTTCTTCCACCGCTTTCCGTCGAAGCGCAGAACCAGCGCCTCGGCCTTCGTGGAGCTGAAGGTGCCGCCGACCGCCCAGACGTTCCCGCTGTCGCTCGCCGCCACCTCCGCGAGAGTCCATCCACCGGTAGGACCCTCACCCACGTCCGGGAGGCGGGCAGGGGTCCAGGTGGTGCCGTTCCAGTGCTGGAGTTGCCCCACCGAGCGGGTCCCGTCCGGTGAGGGAACCTGCGCTCACCCGGCGGCCCAGCCCTGAGTGGGGGAGAGGGCCTCGGCGGACAGGAATCCGGCGGACACCGTGCCCTTGGGGACCGGGGCCAGGGCCGTCGTCCATGTCCTGCCGTCCCATCGCCGGGTCACGATACCGTCAGCGGCCTCCGGCCGGTCGCCGACGATCAGCGCGTTCCGCGGCGAGGAAACGTCGACGTCGTTGAACCGAGTGTCGTAGGACACCGAAGCGGCGGGCACCTCTGACCAGCGACCGCCCTTCTGTTCGTCGCGTTCCCACAGAACCGGCTCGAAGCGGGAACTGCCGCCCTGCGAGGCGAAACGCATCCCGGAGACCCAGGTGGTCTGGTCATTGAGACGCGCGGTCGAGATGACCGTCGCGTCGGCAGGGAAGAGTTGAGAAGCCCGCCATGCCAAGGGAGTGTTCTGCCGCGGCGCCGGCGCGGCGAACGCGGGGACAGCCGTGGTAGCCGTGAACACGGCGGCCACCAGTAGGGATAGATGACGACGGGATGAGTTCGTCATGCCTGAATGACTCACGAGCAGCCCTTCTGATTATCCGTCTCCTGTTGCGACGACCGCACCCGGGACCGTGCGATGCCCCGGTCTCCGGGCCGCGGTAGTACACACTCGGCAGGACTTCCCTGGCCGGGGCGCGGTTCCGGAGGGCCGCGCGGCCGTCCGGAACCGCGCCCCCCATCCCGCGTGTCTGCGGGGAGTCCTGCGCAAGTCCCGCGTACCGGGCCCGGCCGCCACCGCCCCCGTTCGGGTCGGCGAGCGGCCCGGTGGCAGGGCCGTAGCGTTCCGCCCCGGGCGGGCGGGCCGGGGTTCGATATTCCGGGCGCCGAGTACCGGAACTTCCTGTAGTCCGGTGCATTGCCGGTCGGAGCGGGGGATGATGGTCCGGGACGCGAGAAGGACTTGTGTTGTGATCATGACGGGGGCGCTGTTGCCGGCCGGCTGCGGCCGGACCGACCGGGCCGCGCCCGCCCGGGCCCAGGAGCTGCCGCCTCCTTACGTCTTTGACGACCAGTTGCCGGAGAGCCTGGGCGCGGATGGCACGACGATCACCGTGGGGGATTCCAGCGCGCCGGTGACCGTCCGGGTGTACGAGGATCCGCGCTGCCCGGTCGTCGAGGAGTTCGAGCTGAGCGACGGTGCGGAGGTGCCGCGGAGCCGGACACGTGAGCGCCGGGTGAGGACCGAGTACACCCTCGCGTCGTTCCGCGACGACAGCCTGGGAGGCGATGGGTCGAAGCGCGCGGTCAACGCCCTGAGGGCCGCGCCCGACGCGAAGCTGTTCACGGAGTATCACGAGGTGATCTTCCGTCACCGGGCCGAGGCCGAGGCCTCGGGCGGATACACCACGGAGTTCCTGCTGGAACTGGCCGGTCAGGTTCCAGGGCTGCGCAGCGGCAAGTTCGACGCCGCTGTTGCCACCATGAGCCACCGTGACTTCGTCGTACGTTCACAAGCGGCCTACGACGCCGCCAACGGCGATGACCCTCGCGGGCCGGGCACCCCCACGGTCGTCGTCAACGGGAAGCACCTGTCCGGGGAGCTCTACGACGCGATCTACGACTGGGACCGGCTGGACCGCATCCTGACCCGCGGATAGCCGCGCCGGGTATCCCCGGATCGGTGAGCGTCTTCCTCGACAAGGTGTCACCCCGCCATGCGCGCGCCCGGGACCTCGGCGGCCGGGCGGGCAGGGAACCGTACCGATCGGACTCCGTCTCCGCCCGAGGCCGCTGTACGGAAGGCTCGGCCACGACGTCCGTGAGGCCCTGCTCGACGCCCTCGCCGAGCGCATCCGTACCCGGGCCGGACAGGCGACCGGACGTCATGCCGATGCCCGATCGCCCTCCGGGTCCGAATCGGACGGTCTGACGGTCGGCCCTGGAGCCGAGCCGAGACCGCCCAGTATCAGGTCGGACAACGCCGTGACCGCTTCGGCACGGGTCGTTCGTTCCCGGTTCAGCTCGGCGGCGATCGCCTCGGCCGCGCCGAGCACGCCGACGCACCGCAGCCGGAGGGCTCGGGGCGCGAGGCCCGAGTGCGGCAGCAGCGCGTCGGCCATCAGGTCCGTGTAGCCGTCGGTCAGCTCGTGCTGGACCGACTCCATTTCCGGGTTCCCCTTCAGCGCGGCGGAGACGGCGCCGAGCTCCGGGATGTCGGTGGCGCAGGCGAAGTACGCGGTGCTGATGACGTGGGCCACTTCGTCGGCGCCGGGTCCGGCCTCCCGCAGCGCCCGTGCGATCGCGGCCCGGTGGCGTTCGTCGAACCGCCGGTAGAGCGCGAGCAGCAGGCCGGGGCGAGTGCCGAAGTGATCGTAGGCGATCGGCCTGCTGACCCCGGCTTCCTCCGCGAGGGTGACCAGCGTCAGACCGTCGGCGCCCCGAGCGCGCACGATCGCCGCGGCGGTGTCCAGCAACTGCTCCCGTCTGGCCTGCTTGGACAGGCGGGTCGATGTGGTGGCCATGGTCCTCCCTTGCGTTCCCCCTCCAATCTAAGCTACAAAACGTAGGCTACAAAATGTAGCTTCATGGATTCGAGGGGGAACCCACAGTGGGACAGCCGGAATCGGTACTCATCCTGGGCGGTACGGGACAAGCCGGCAGGGACACCGCCGCCCTCCTGCGCCGCTGGCACCCGGAACTGCCGCTCACCGTCGCGGGCCGCGACATGGAACGCGCACAGCGGGTGGCCGACGGACTCGGCGCCGCCACGGCCACGACCATCGACCTGCGGCGCGGCGATCTCGGCCTCCTGCCCGAGAGCCGCCACTCGGCGGTGGTCGCCGCGCTCTGGGACGACCACCTGCACGGGCTGCGCTATGCGCAGCGTCACGGGCTGCCCTACCTCAGCATTTCCAGCGGCCTGGCGGACATCGCGCCGGAGGTCGTCGCGGGCGCCCAGCGGGCGAACGCCGCGCCGATCCTGGTGGCCAGCCACTACTGCGCCGGTACCGTCGCCCTCGCGACACTGCACCAGGCCCGGCGGTTCGACCGGATCGACACCATCCGGATCAGTGCCGTACTGGACGAACTGGACACCGGCGGCCCGGCGGGAGTGGCGGATCTGCAGCGCTGGTCCACCGCCACCACGGCGGGACTCGTACGCCGTGACGGCGTCTTCACCTGGGTCTCCGACCCCGACGCACAGGCGGATGTACGCAGTGCCGACGGCACCGGTCTGCCTGGCCGGAGCATCGCCGTCCTGGACGTACCGAGCCTCGCCCTCGCGACGGACGCGCCCAACGTCCGTTTCGACTTCGCCGTCGGCGAATCCGCGGGCCGCCGCCGCGGCGAGCCCGCGTCCCTGGAGGTCCGGATCGACCTCGAAGGAGCGGACCGAGAGGGCACGCCGATCAGTACGAGCCGCTACCTGGTCCACCCGGCAGGACAACGCCCCCTGACCGCGACCGGAATCGCCCTCGGCGTCGAGCGACTGCTCGGACTGCGCGGCGAAGCCGTCACCCCCGGCATCCACACCCCCGAGGCGCTGCTCGACCCGGCCTACGCGGTCGAACGGATGACGGAGACCGGCGCCGTCTTCATCGACCCGCCCGTTGGCAACTGAGCCTCACTTCAGGCGGACCGCGGTGCGAGCCGCCACCGTGATCTCGGTATCTGCCGGGATTTCGGCGGATATCCAGCCGGGGGCTGTAATCGGTACCGTGTGGTGCCGTATGCCCTGGGCGAGGTCTCCGTCGGCTTCCCCGGCGGGTACGGTCAGAAGGTGATCTTCCAGCTGTCGAGGAAGCCTTCGTTGCCCGGGTAGGTGTCCTGGACTCTCAGTCTCCAGCTGCCGTCGGCCACCCCGGAGGAGGCGTTGATCCCGTAGGTCGCCTGGATGTCGGGCCTGCCGTTCGCCTCGAAGGTCTTGATCCGGTACTCCGTTCCGTCCGGCGCGATCAGGGTCGCTGAGGTCGGGCTTCTCGCCGACCGGATAGTCGCCCGGATCCTGGGCGCTTCCGGCCGCCCCTGCGGGGATGCCCGGCCCGTCTCGTCGACATGGCGTCCCCGCCGCCATTCGGCTTCCGTGAGCGGCGGGGGCCCTGCCGCGATGGCGGCGCGGGCGCGTTCCCGCAGCTCCGCCCTATGACCGAGGGGGTCGGTCAGGGGCAGTCCCTGGTCGTAGACGAACAGGATGGTGCCGCGGCGCAGGGCCCGGTCCCGTTCGAAGTGGACCGGGGCGTCCGCGAGGGTGTGCAGGAACAGTTAGGCCAGGCGCCCGTCGTGACGTACCACCTCGCGGCGGCTCGTCTCGCCCTCCGGAAGGAGGACGGCCAGATCGAGGTCACTGCCCGGCAGGGCCCGGCCGCGCACGGCCGAGCCGCCCAGCACCGCCCCCAGCGCGTCGGGGAACCGGGCTCCGACCAACTCCAGAGCCTGAACCGTCACCGAATGCCGATCATCCATGAACGACCAACGAACAGACCCCCTGCCACCGTTCCACCAACAGCGCGGCAGCGTCTGAGGGCCCTGAGGCGGACCGGGCGGCCGGTGATTCCGCCGGGACCGCAGTATCCGGCGCGCCGCCCCCGACGCGTGCGGAGCAGGGCGCCCCCAGTCCCCCCGGTCCATCACGTTCCGGGGGTGAACTGCTCGGCGATGTTGTGCCACATGAAGCCGTCCTTCCAGTCCGGTTCGGCGTGTGCCCAGCCGAGCAGGGCGCCGAGAACCTTCTCCCGGGATACCGTCCGGGTCCGGTAATGCAGTTCGGCCGTACCGTCCCGGTACTCGAGCTGGAAGGTGTTGTTCTCGCACAGCAGTACCTGCATGTACCAACTGCCGGGCCGATCCTCATCCACCTGTTCCAGAACGAGGTGAGCATTGCCGCGTCGCAGCCCGGCGAGCATCCTCCCGACAGCCGGCCGGGACGGTCTCCTCACCACGGAGCCACGTTCATCGGTCGCCATCAACATGACCCGAATCATCCGGCACAGGTCCGACACGGCCCGCTGCGGCTCCGCAGCGGATCAGAGCCTGATTCGCGCATCCGGAGGCGTTCACCGTCGCGGCCGGCCGATCCATGGCGCCGCGCGGCGATCGTGCCGTCCGGCCAGGGCCTGTTCAGGGTGCGGCCGGCGATGATGTCGGCGGGCGTCCTCGACTACGAACGCCCTCCGAACTGCCAGTTGTGCACCTCGATGTGGGCGTACCGGTGGGAGGTCAGCAGGGCTCGTGCCGTGTCCGGGTCCGGCGCTCTGACCAGCGCCGCGGTGCCCAGCCAGGTGACGCCGTTGTCGGACAACAGCGGTCCGTAGGCGATCAGTTCGTTCCGGCCGGGCGGCACCACGAGGTCGGCGGCCGGTCCTGCGCCGAGGCCGAGCACCAGGTACCGGTTGCCGCCGGTCCGGCCGCCGGGGAAGTCCCACATGGTGCGTCCCAGCGTGTTGCGCCATCGTCGTAGCAGCACGTCCCGGTAGACACCGGCCTGGTAGTTCGGCTCGTCGAAGGCGAACGCGCGGGCGCCGGCGGGGTCGGGCAGGTCGACGATGTGCACGCTTCCGGTGGGTGTGTCGCCGTCGTCGGCGAGCGTCGGCCCCCGGGCGATCATCTCCTTCGCGTACTGGTCCATGTACGACCAATGCTCTTCCAGCAGCTCGTCACGTAGTGGCAGGGAGGAAGGCCGGTCGCGGTGGTAGCAGAGGAACTCCATACCCAATGATCTCTTCAAGGAGGCAACCAGGTCGAGCGGGTTCACCGCGAGGGCTGTCCGGCGGCCCGCCTCGGCAGAGCCCGTACGAGCCCGGCGCCCGGCGCCGGTCGGCATGGGCACCGATACGGTTATGGTCATGGCGGTATTGGAACCGGCTGTTCTCGCGACCTCCGGCGGGCATCGGGCCGGGGGACGGACCAGGGCGCTGTTCGACGCTCTGGTGCAGCACGCGGTCGACCTCTCCGGAGCGCACGGCCGGCGCCGCGCGTCATGTACGTCGGCACCGCCATCGGGGACGCCGAGCACTTCACGGCCCGGATGGCCGAGGCCGCGCGGGTAGCCGACTTCGATCTGACACCGCTGCACCTGTTCCCCGGGCCCGACGTCGAGGACATCGAGGGCGCGGTCCTCGACCACGACGTGGTCCGGGTCATGGGCGGCTCGGTGGTCAATCTGCCGGCGGTGTGGAGGGCGCACGGCCTGGACCGCGTCATGTACCGCGCCTGGCAGGCCGGTGTCGTGCAGAGCGGGGTCAGCGCAGGCTCCCTCTGCTGGTTCCAAGGCGGCGCGACCGACTCGCTCGGACCCGAACTGCGCCCGGTCACGAACGCACTCGGCTTCCTGCCGTACGGCAACGGGGTGCACGACGACTCCCACGAGGGCCGGCGCGCTGACTTGCCGACTCGTAGCGACCGGCGCCGTACCCGCCGCTCACCGCACAGACGACGGCGTCGGTCTGGTGTACCGCGGAACGGAATCGGTGGGGCCGGTGACGGAACGTCCCGGCAAGGGCGCCTCCATCGTCACACGTGATGGAGCCGAAGTGGTGGAGAAGCGCATCGAGCCGCGCAGGCTCGCCACGTCCGGACGTTGATCAGGTATTGACCTCGATGCCGGGACGGTCTCCGCTGAAGCCGTTGCCACCGCCCGGGCCGGCTCGGACGGTGGCAAGCCGTAAGGTGCGTACAACGTATTCAAGAGGGGGTGCCGTGGCATCGGCGGGTGACCGTGATCGCACGACGACCGACGCCGTCCCACTCGCGAACCCGGCATCGATGCCCAGGGCCGAGTTCGCCTTCCCCGGCCCTCTCCGCGACCGGCTTGTCGCGGCGATCCTCGACGGTACCAAGACGTCCACCACAGGACTTCTCGTCGGCTACGAGCACGAGGGGGAGCCCCTGCCGGAAGTCGGGAGCCGTTCGGTGGTCATCGACTCGCAGGACCGTCCGGTCGCGGTCATCGAGATCACCGGCGTTCGTGTCGTCCCACTGGCACAGGTGGATCTCGCTCATGTGGTGGACGAGGGCGAGGGGAACACCGGCGTGGCCGAGTGGCGGGCGAACCACGAGCGGTTCTGGCACAGCGAGGAGATGCGCGCCGCGCTGGACGACCCGGAGTTCACCGTGGACGACACGACGCCCACGGTTCTGGAACGCTTCCGCCTCGTCACCGCCCTCCGCCTCGCCGACTGACGATCCGCCCGCCGCTCACCACATCGCGGGAAACGGCGTCCCCGGCGGGGCGGTCGGACCGTACCGCTGCACGCCCGGCACCGGGCCGGGCGTGGAAACGTACCGTGCGTCATGCACTCCGGGCGGCGCGTTCGTAGACCTTCTTCGCGGTGGATCCGAAGATCTCCCCGTAGCCCTTGGTGGGGGTGAAGGAGTCCATGGCGCTGTTGACGGAGACGAGGGTGCCCTTGCCTGTGGCGGTGTCGAAGTCGGTGAGCCAGGGGCCTCCGCTGGAGCCGCCGGTCATGTCACCGGGAATGTACTGGAGGCCGTGCTCCTTCTTCGCTTTACCGGTGGAGTACAGGAGTTCTTCGCCGAGCTGCGGGCTGGAGGCGGGGTAGCCGAAGGAATGGACGGTGCCGCCGACGGGGCGGTTGAAGGCGATGGGCGTGGCGCCGACGACATCGGTGAGCTTGCGTCCCTTCCGGTCGGCGTCGACGGTGAGGGCGGCCATGTCGTTCACGGAGTCGGTGTGGAAGCTGCGCGGGGTGGCGGCGGCGCGGACGGCGAACGCGCCGTGCGGCTGCTTGCCCTTGTGGTAGCCGGGGACGAACACCATGTCGATGTTGGTCATGTCGGGGGCCGCCCCGCGGCGTACGCAGTGCGCCGCGGTCATCACGACGGACTTGTTGGCGCTCTTGACGGCGGTGGCCGTGCACCAGCTGTCGGCGCCGCCGGCGTTGACGAAGAAGAGGCGTCCCACGGTCTTCAGGGGTGTGCCCCGCCAGGTTTTGGTCTTCGGTCCTGTCGGACCGAGGTCCACGGACTTCCCGACGGCCTTGATACGGGCGGGCGTCCAGTACGCGAGGGCCGCCTTCCGCTCCTGGGCGCTGTACTTCAGGACGGCGACCGGGTCGGCCGACGAGGCACGGGCGGGCCCGGCCGCCGTCGCCGTCGTCGTCGTCGCGGTCGCCGACGCCGGGGCGAGGAGGGCGATCGCGGTACCGGCTACGGCGAGTGCCGTGACCCGGCCCCGGATACGGCGAACGGCGGACATGGTCGTCTGGGACATCGGTGATTCCTCCTGGGCTCGCGCGGAAGCGGACCGGTCTGTCGGCCCGCTCAGCAGGAGGAGGTGATCCGCCCGTCCGGTTGGCTCTGTCGAGAGCCTGTGACAGATGGGTACGGATACACGGACACATCGGCGCGATCGGCCCCCGGAGGGCGCCGGTTCACAGGCGCTGTGCCGACCGAACGCGTCGGCCGCCGGGCCGCGTGGACGGTGTGCAGCCGTTGCGCGCGGTGTGTCCGCCGGGTCGAGCGGACGGCCGGGGTCCGCCAGGGCGTCGTCCGGGCGGCACCAGTGCCGGACCGGAACCGTGCGGAGGCGCTTCGCACCTCCTTGTGCGGGTTCAGGAAACGGGGGCGGTGATTCTCGATCCGGTAGAGGAAGACGCCGTCCGGTAGAGGAAGACGCCGTTCTCGTACCGGACCGCGCGGGTCGCGGCGTGGAAGGCGAGGGTGCGTACGATGCCTCGGTGCTCGGTCCGTACGAGCCGATGCGTGATGCCGCTGCGTACCTCGTCCGAGGCGCTGGTGGTCCCGGCCGCGCGGGCGATCAGGCCGGGCGCTTCGTATGCCTCGGCGGCCCAGGTGGCCGGGGGCACGCCGAAGCGCCGGCGGTGGGCGGCGGTGAAGGCGCGGGCTGTCGGCAGGGCGGCGGGGTCGGCGTACGCCTGGGCGAAGCCCCAGCCCTCGGCGGCCTCGCCCCCGGCGCGGAGGAAGGCGGGTGAGAGGGCGGGCCCGGCGCTGACGCGGGTGCCGGTGACGCCCTCACCGGCCGGCGCGACGGCCGGGCGGGCGGCCCGGGACGCGTCGCCGCCCGCGAAGAGCACCGCGTCCGCCCGGCCGCTGACGGCCTTCCGGGCCACCGTCCCGAAGCTCGCGTTCCCCGGGGCGAGGGGCTGTTCGAGGAGGGTGAACCCGGGCAGGGGCAAGTCGCGGAACACGCGCCCGATCCGGCCGCCGAGACCGGCGTCGGCCGCGTCCTCGACCAGCAGGACGCGTTCGGCGGGGCGGGTGTGGGTCGGATAGCTGATGAGGCCGGCGGTGAGCATGTGGTCCAGGGGGCGGGTGACGCGGTGGTGGCGGCCCGTGGCGGGCTGGACGGCGCTGGAGCCCGCCGCGACGACGACCAGGGCGAGCCGTGCGGTGCCGTACCGGGAGACGAGGTCTGCGCGCAGCGTGTCGCCGGTCGGCCCGATGACCGCGATGACCGAGGGATCCGCCGCCAGGCGGTCGGCCGTCCGGAGCGCCGTCGCCGGATCCCCCGCGTCGTCCGCGTCGTCCGCGGTACGCGGCGCGAACCGGAACACGGTGTCCTCGCGGGCGTTGTGGTCGGCGATGGCGAGCTTGACGCCACGCCGGTGGGCGAGACCGGTGGCACGGCCGGGCCCGCTGAGATCGGCGTGGAGACCGATCGTGTACGTGGCGTCATCGCGGATCCGGCCGCCCCGGTGCCGCTCTCCCGCAGGCCGATCCAGGCCGCGCCGGAACCGCTTGCCGCAAGGACCGCCCCGGCGGTCAGCGGTCGTCTGCGGGAGGGCCGGGAAGGGCAGGACGCCGGTCCGGCCCCAGTCGGCGAGAAGGCCGGACCGGGGTCCGGGCGCGCGAGGGCCGCTCGGCGATCCGCGCGGGCAGCCCGGGGGCATCGGCCAGTGGCCGGGGCCGGTACCGGGCGCTTCGGACGGGTCCGGCGCCCCGGGCCGGCCCGGATACGCGCGCGGTCCCCGGGCCCGTCCCCGCCGCCCACCGCCAGGGGTGTCGCGGATCCGGATCGCGGGCGGCCGGGCGGCGGAACCCTTGGCGGGGCGGGCGGTGATCAGGGGGACCAGGCCCGGTGGCAGGCCCGTCAGGTCCGGCTCTTCGTGGACGGTCCGGAACAGGGCACCCACGCCGCCCCGACCGAACGGCCCCCGACCCACCGCCGCGTACACGAGGGCACAGCCGAGGGCGAACACATCCGACGGCGGGCCGACGGGCCCGGCCGACTCCTGCTCGGGGGCGAGACAGCCGGGCGTCCCGATCACCGCGCCGGTAGCGGTCAGGGCGGTGGCCCCTCGTGGCGGGCGATCCCGAAGTCGACGAGGCGGGGCCGTCGAGGGCGAGCGGCACATGGCCTGGCTTGACATCGCGGTGGATCAGCCCGGCCCCGTGGATCGCGGCGCTCCCGAGCACCGGGACCACCCGGGGGCCGGTGATCCGGGCGGCGGCCTCGGCCTCACGCCGGAAGCGGGTCCGGAAGCCGGGGTCGGCGGCGTGTTCGACCCGGATCACCTTGACGGCGGCGAGCGCGCCGCCCGCCGAGCGCCCCAGGCAGACCACGCCCATGCCGCCCGCGCCGGGCCGGACGAGCGTACGGTACGGGCCGAAGGCGCGCGGGTCCTCCGGGGTGAGGGGCCGCATGTCAGCTCCGCGGGGGCGCTACCGGGCCGAGATCGGGGGTGTCGGCCTTCTCTCCACCCGGTAGAGAGGGGCGTGCTGACCGACGAGACTTTCCGGCCGACTCCGGGCGCGCTGAATTCCGAACACTCCGCGGTGCGGCGGCCCGACGGCATTCCTCGTACGTCTTGTACGAGCCCGTCCCCCCGGGGCGGTAAGGCCGGGGCGGCTCCTCTCACCGGCCGACGCCGTGATGCCACGGCGAACGGAGGGCGGTGCCCGGCCGGTATCCGGTGTCGGCCCCTTGTGCGTCGCCGCCCGTTTGTCCCCTCAGGGGCGCCGTTTCAGGGGTGCGTCGTACACCTCATCCGGCTCGGGGCGCCCGGTCGAAGGAGTGCGGCCGGTCGCCTTCACGATCTCCCCGGTGAGTACGCGGCCCGGGCCCGGCCGCTACCAGGAATCCCCGGGCGGCCGGGCCCGGCCGAACCGCGCGACCGGTCCGCCGTCCGGTGCGGGTGGTGAGTCAGATCCGTCCGCCCGTGAGCCGGGAGAGGGGGCCGCGTCGGCGCAGCCCCGCGCGCCGCCCCAGGAAGTAGGCGCCGGTGACCGCCGCGACCGAGATCGCCGACGTACCGCCGGTGGTCAGGGACTTGCGGTTGGCCAGGGCCGTCCGGAGTCCGCCGCCGTCGCCGAGGGTCTCGCGGACCGCCCGGGTGGCGGCCAGGGTCTTCTCCGCGAGGGGCGCGGGCAGCACGGTGAGGGCCTTCGCGGGCTCGCCGCCGTTCCCGGACCCGGGCCTGGCCGAGTGGGAGCCGTGGGTGGTTCGCTCACCGGCCGCCCCGTTCTCGGCGGCGGTTCGCGAACCGCCGCGGGCGGTGGTGCCGGACTCGCTGTTGCTGGTGTTCTCGGAAACAGTCATGTCACTCGTCTCGCCCTCCTCCCGGAGGGCAAACCCCGTTTCCCCCGACGGGCCGAACAGCGAACTGCGGACTCCCGCGCGGCCTCTGCCCTGCGCCGGGGCGCGGCCCGGTTCGCCGATGTGCCCGGGGGGTGCCCGGCGTGACAACTGGAACCAGCCCGGGGCGGACGATGTCCGGGCCGGTACGCTGCCGGGCGTGAACGGCGAGAATGACGGCGGTGCGGCGGCCTCGCAGCGGCTGAGAGCGCTGGCCGTCTCCCTGCGGCGGGTGAACGGCGAGATCAACCGGCTGACGGACGCCTTCGCCACGGCCCAGGGACTGCACGCCACGGATGTGAGCGCGCTCGCCGCCGTCCTGGACGCGGAGGAGCCGGTCACCCCGGGGATGCTGCGGACGCGACTGGGGCTGACGTCCGGAGCCGTGACCGCCTGTCTCGACCGGCTGGAGCGCGCCGGTCATATCCGCCGTACCCGGGACGAGGCGGACCGGCGGGTGGTCCGCGTCGAGTACGTGGACGAGGCCCGGCTGGCCGCGCGGGCCTTCTTCCGGCCGCTGGCCGTGGCGGGGGAGCGGGCGCGAGGCCGGTTCGAGGACGAGGAACTCGACGTGGTGCTGCGGTTCCTGGCCGCCTTCAGTGAGGAGATGGCCCGCCTGGAGGAGCCCCCGACCCCGGCGGTGTGACGGCGAGCGGGGTGGGTGCGACCGGAGTCATCGGCGTGCCCTACGATCCGAATATCTCATTCCATCAAGATAATCGGCCCGTCAGTCGCCCCGCCGAGACAGCGGATGTGTCCTCCATGCCCCGAACCGCCCACCCCGGCCGCCCCTCCCGCGCCGCCCGTCTGCTGATCCCGCTGCTGCTCCTCGTCGGCTGGCTGGGTGTCGGCGGGATGCTCGGCCCGTACGCGGGAAAGCTCGGCGAGGTCGCCACCAACGACCAGGCGGCCTTCCTGCCCCGTGCCGCCGAGTCGACCCGGGTCATCGATATGCAGAAGGACTTCCGGCAGAGCGACGCCGTGCCGCTCGTCGTCGTCTGGACCGCGCGCGAGGACGGCCCGCTGCCGGCGACGGCGCGCGCGGACGCCACCGGCGCCCTGGCCGGAATCGACGGCTCACCCCTGCTCGCCGGGAGACCGTCCCCCGCCCTCGCCTCGGACGACGGCCGCGCCCTGCGGGCGGTGGTACCACTGCGGACCGACCTCGGCGACGGCCTGGCGGACGCCCTGGACGAGATCGGGGCCGAGGCCGGGAAGGCCGCGGGAACCACCGTCCACCTCGCGGGCCCGGCGGCCGCCCAGGCGGACCTCAAGAACGCCTTCTCCGGGATCGACGGTCTGCTGCTGGGCGTGGCCCTGGCGACAGTGCTCGTCATCCTGCTGCTGGTCTACCGCAGCGTCCTGCTGCCACTGCTGATCATCGTGGCCGCCGTCTTCGCCCTCGCCCTCGCCTGCGCCGTGGTGTACGCCCTCGCCGATCGCGGGATCGTACGGGTCGACGGCCAGGTCCAGGGAATCCTCTCCATCCTGGTGATCGGGGCGGCCACGGACTACGCGCTGCTCCTGACGGCCAGATTCCGCGAGGAGCTGGAGCGGGGCGACGACCGTACGGCGGCGATGCGGGCCGCCCTGCGCCGTACGGCCGGACCGGTGCTGGCCAGCGCGGCCACCGTGGCACTCGGACTGCTCGCGCTCCTGCTGAGCGATCTGACCAACAATCGCGCGCTGGGGCCCGTCGGGGCCATCGGCATCGTCTGCGCGGTCGCGGCGGCCCTCACCTTCCTCCCCGCGGTGCTCGTCCTCCTCGGCCGCGCGGCCTACTGGCCCGCGCGGCCCCACCGGGAAGACCCGGCGTCGGGGACGGGGTCGCACCGGATCTGGCGGCGGATCGCCGACCTGGTGGACCGGGCGCCGCGCCGGGTCTGGGCCGTCACCCTGGCGGCGCTGCTCGTCTGCGCGGCCTTCGCCCCGAACCTGACCTCGCGCGGAGTGCCCCTGGACGAGACCCTCGTCGGCGACGCGCCCTCGGTGACCGCGCAGGCCGTCCTCGGCGAGCACTTCCCGGGCGGTTCCGGCAGCCCCGCCGTGGTGATCGCGCGCGCCGAGGCCCTGGAGCCGGTCACCGCCGCCGCCCGCGAGGTGCCGGGCGTCGCCTCCGTCCTCCCGACGACCGCCGGCGGTGCCCCGGGCGGCCCGCCTCTGATCGCCGACGGCCGGGTCCGGCTGGACGTCACCCTGGCCGACCCCGCCGACGGCGAGACGGCCGAACGGACCGTGGCCGCGCTGCGCGAGGCCGTCCACGCCGTGCCCGGTGCCGACGCGCTGGTGGGCGGCGTCACCGCCCAGCGGATCGACACCCAGCGGACGGCGGCGGACGATCGCGCCCTGATCGTCCCGGTCGTTCTGGCGATCATCCTGGTCGTCCTCATGGCGCTGCTGCGCTCCCTGCTGATGCCGCTGCTGCTGGTGGCGACGGTCGCGCTGAACTTCTTCGCCACCCTCGGCGTCGCGACCCTGGTCTTCACCCATCTGTTCGGCTTCACCGGCACGGACGCCTCGGTACCGCTGTACGGATTCGTCTTCCTGGTCGCGCTCGGGGTCGACTACAACATCTTCCTGATGTCCCGGGTCCGCGAGGAGTCGATCCGCCTCGGTACGCGCGAGGGCCTGCGGCACGGACTGGTGGCGACCGGCGGGGTGATCACCTCGGCCGGGGTGGTCCTGGCGGCGACCTTCGCGGCGCTGGGGGTGATCCCGCTGGCGTTCCTGATCCAGATCGCCTTCATCGTGGCGTTCGGCGTCCTCCTGGACACCCTGGTCGTCCGCTCTCTGCTGGTCCCCGCCCTGGTCCGGAGCCTGGACGAGCGCGCCTGGTGGCCCGGCGGCCCGGCCGGCTTCCGCCGTATCGAACGGTAGGCGGTCCGCCCGGAACCCGCCGGACCCGGCCCCGGGCTCGGCCCGGGGCCTCCGGAGCCGCCGACCCCGTCGTGCCGCGCCGGTGACCTCTCCTCAGTCCGTGTCCGTCGCCGCGAGGACGGCGATCCGGCGGCGGTCGGCGGAGAGGGCGACGATCCCGTAGTCGTGGATCTCGTTGTGGAACCACTGCGCGTCGCACTCGAACCGGAACCAGACGCACTGCTCCGCCCGCCGTTGTCGCCGGAGCACACCGCGAGGCCGGCCGCGGTGACGCTGCGGACGTCGCGCACCGCACCGGGAGCGCCTTCCACGTGATGGTCTCGAACTGCAGGAGCGCGGTGTCCCGGGGGTGCAACTGCATGGCTTCGCGAAGAAGCCGGACCGCCCCTATGACGTCGCCTCTTCACCGGCGTCGCCCTCACCGCGCCCGAGGAGGCGAGGGCGTTGGCCGACCGCATGGCGGACCGCGGGCTCCGCGTCTGCCGGGGGTGGGCCGACGGGTGCCCCCTGGAAGGGATCACAACGTCCAGGGGGAATCGGCGCAGCGGCACCGGGTGGCCTTCCTCCACGTCGAACTCGCCCCCGGGGCCCGACGCGAGGGTGCGCACGCTGCGGAGGTCCGGGCGGCGCTGTCCCGGCTCTTCGCGACCTGGGCGGCGGCGGGACGATAGCCCGCACCGCACGTCCGACGCCGCCACCGGCGCAGTACACGCCCGCGCGGCAGGGCACCGGGACGCCGGCCAAGTGATGGGCATCCCTTTCAGCGGAAGTCCTCCGCATGGTCCACCGCCCACTCCCGGAAGGACCGGGCCGGGGTGCCCGTGATGCGCTCCACCTCGCCGTTCACCGGCTCCGGTTCGTCGAGCAACTGTGCCTGGGCCGGCAGCACGGCATCCACCAGCTCTGCCGGATAGCCCGCGGCCTTCATCTGCTCGACGGCCTCGTCCAGTGCGATCTCCTCGAACCGCAGCGACCGCCCGATCGCCTCGCCGATCAGCGCCACCTGCCGTTCCTGGGTGATCAGTTCGAGGCCCGTGATCAGGGTGTGCGCGCCGATCAGGGCATCGGTCGTCAGCGCCTGGACGGCGACCGCAGCGATATCCGCCTCGTGGATCAGCGGGCGGGCCAGCCCTGCCAGCGGCGCCCGTACCGCACCGGTAGCGCGGATCTCCTCCGCCCAGCCCAGCGTGTTGCTCGCGAACCCGGTGGGCCGCAGCGCAGTCCACTCCAGGCCCGACGCCTCGATCCGCCGCTCCAGCTCCGTGTGGAACATGGTGATCGCCTCACCCGGCTTCTCCTCACTCCCCACCCCGGCGGATGACAGATACACGACCCGCCGGGCATGTTTCCCGATCGCGTCGATCACCTCCGACGAGCCCTCGGCGCTCAGGAACGGCCACACCAAAAAGACCGAATCGACTCCCTCCAGAGCCGTGTCCAGCGACGAGGGATCACCGAGATCACCGCGGACCGCCTGCACACCCTCCGGGAAATCCGCCTCCCCTCTCACCAGCGCCCGCACGGGAACGCCCGCCGCATGCAGTTGGGTCACCACCGCACCGCCGACCTGTCCGGTCGCGCCGGTCACCAGGATCCTGGGCTGTGTCATCGGAACCTCCTCGTCTCGCCGTTCGATGACACGACTCTCGTACATCAACCAAGGTTCAGGTCAAGCGTCGGCCGCCCGCGCCCGGCGGGCAGGCGCGGAAGGAAGGTGACGCCGGCCGGGTGTTCGGGGCTCGGCGCAATCTGCAGGGAGACGGCTCAGGCGCCGGCAACCAGCGGGCTCAGGCGGACGATCGTGATGTCGATCTGGCCGTGGCCGTCCTCCCAGGCCGCGACCGCTTCACAGCCCGCGTCTTCCAGTCCGGTCGCCCGCAGCTCCTCTTCGGTCAGGGGCATCAGGCCCAGGTCGCCGTCGGTGCAGAAGTGCTTGAGGTGATCACGGATTCCGGGGTGGGATATCGCGGCCAGTCGCTCCTCCCACTCCTCGTCGGGCTCCGCCTCGGACTCCATCAGGTCCTCGGGCCGGTGGCCGGTGTCGAGGGCGGCCTTCAGGGCGCCGAGAAGGGTGCCGTCGGAGACCAGCCGGGGGAAGAATACGGTCCAGGCGCCCGCGACGGCGGGGTCGGCGAGGTCGACCCCGTACCGCTTCACCAGTGGGGCGAGGTCGGCACCGCGGACCAGGTCCTCGCTGAAGCAAGCCGCGCCGACGGCGGCGGCGAACTCCCCGGGCAGCGCCGACCGCCCGTCCCCGGCGGGAAATTCGAAGATTGTACGGCTCGCGTCGAAGACCGGCGTCCGGACGGAGGCGTCGAACAGGGAGCAGTCCCAGACGACCGGCTCGGCACCGCTGAGCGCCGCGGGGCGCACCCAGGCGGCGTCCTGCCGGAACTAGTTCTCGTCCAGCAGATTGCCGTCGGCGGAGGCGGCGTACACCGCGCCGGGGTCGTACTCGCTCAGAGGCCGCCCGAGCAGTACGGCGAACGCGTCCGAGAGCTGCTGGTCCCAGGAGTCCGTTGCGGTGGAGGGTTCATGTGTCATGGCGGCACCGTAGTGGTGCCCTCTGACACCGGGCGGCACGGAACGCCCCGCCCACCGGGCCGGCCGGGACACCGGGTGGCCGGCCCCGGCAGCCCTTCGCCTCCGAGACCAGGCGCACGGCGGACCCGGCCGCCACGGGAAGACAACGCACCGCTTTTCCCCGGGCAGGCACGGGCGGATGAGGAGGTTGGCAGGGGCACTGTGCGGCCGTACCGCCTCCCGCACAGCTCCTAGAACAAGCCCAGCTTCTTCGCCGAGTACGACACCAGCAAGTTCTTCGTCTGCTGGTGGTAACAAGGACTGTGACGCTCTGATCAGCAGAAATGCTCCTCCTGGAGCCTTTCGGCCGCAGCTTGGCCCGGGAATGGTCCGGATCTTGGTTGGATGGTGGGGCGATGGCTGGGCGAGAGCACTGCCTTGGCTTGGCGCGAGCGCTCGCTTCACGTGGTGTGTCATCGGGAAGAGGTCGGCGTGTGGCGTTGTTGATATCCGTGCAGGTCAGGGGCGGTTTAGCCTCCCTGGAGGTCGAAGGTTCTGGGTCCTGAGCGTCGTATGAGCGTCAAGCCGGGAAGGACCGTACAGTCCACGGATCTGGCTTCGACTGGCATGCGATCGGGGACTGTCGCTCTGTGTGTCCGGTTTCCGTTCGTCCGACATACACCTTCTCTGGCGGGAGGAGGCTGAGACAGATGTCCGAGTCGCCTGATGGGGCCCACGTGGAGACCTGGTCAGATGTCGCGGAAGAGACCAGTGGGCGCGGTGACCTGCTGCGATGAGTGGCTGATGGTAGCTGACCTGCGTGAATGACCTTTCAGCTGTTTCACGATCGTGCTGGTTGATGGAGCCGGAAGTCCCAGAAAAGTCCCAGAGGACTTCCATGGCTGACGGACGCCGTGCCGGTTCTCCTCGACGTAGGGCGGCGCGGTGGGGACGGATCCCTGCGCTTGGGGTGGGCCCTTGTGCTTCTGCCGCAATGGGTGGCGCGCTTCCGCTCGTGCGGATGGCATGTCTGCCGGGCTACCTGGGTGTTCCGGTTCAGCTTCGCCGTGCCGCGTCCGGGGGCGGATCTGGCCGTCGGCGGAACACCCCCACGCGGTGGGGAGGGACGCATGGCACCCCCTACCGGTAGGTAGGAGAGCCGGAACACCTCCACGCGGTGGGGAGAGACCCGTACGTATGGGGCGGCGCCACCCCGAAGGGCGGAACACCCCCACGCGGTGGGGAGGGACGTGACCCGCAGGACGGTGAGTTCGGGCAGCGCCGGAACACCCCCACGCGGTGGGGAGGGACCCGCCCCCTTCTTCGACGTCTGCGGCGGGGTCCGGAACACCCCCACGCGGTGGGGAGGGACGCCGGATACACCCCCCGGGGCAACGGCAGCGGCGGAACACCCCCACGCGGTGGGGAGGGACACTGAGCCTGAACGACTGCGTAGTGCAGGGATCGGAACACCCCCACGCGGTGGGGAGGGACTCCTCGTCGATGTACGTCGCCTCCCGGGACAGCGGAACACCCCCACGCGGTGGGGAGGGACAGTCTGCGGGATCGCGAAGCGCGAGCAGTACAAGGAACACCCCCACGCGGTGGGGAGGGACAGCTTGACGACGTACCGGCCGAGCGCGTCGGCCGGAACACCCCCACGCGGTGGGGAGGGACAGGACCACCGACTCCTTCGTGAACTCCACGAACGGAACACCCCCACGCGGTGGGAAGGGACACCCACTACGCGCCGAAGTCGCCGAGCCTCCGCGGAACACCCCCACGCGGTGGGGAAGGACCTCGCGGTGCCGACCGATGTTCAGCGGATCCCCGGAACACCCCCACGCGGTGGGGAAGGACACCCGCCGGTGGGAGGGCTGGCTGAGCCCCGCCGGAACACCCCCACGCGGTGGGGAAGGACCACCACACGCCCTCGTGGACGGGCCGGAACAGCGGAACACCCCCACGCGGTCGGGAAGGACGGAGTTCAGTCGTACGGGTATCGCTCATTGAAAGGAACACCCCCACGCGGTGGGGAAGGACGCGGCCCCGGCGGTCGAGGTAGGTGCCGACCTCGGAACACCCCCACGCGGTGGGGAAGGACGCCTACGCCAACCCCGGCGACTACGACATCGTCGGAACACCCCCACGCGGTGGGGAAGGACGAGGCGAGGTCGATGCCGGACAGGAGCCCTGCCGGAACACCCCCACGCGGTGGGGAAGGACGAACGGCACGGCAGGCCGGAAGGCGGTACCGCCGGAACACCCCCACGCGGTGGGGAAGGACCAGGTGAGCAGGTGGCCCCCATCGGCCACCGACGGAACACCCCCACGCGGTGGGGAAGGACAGGTGGTGCCTCTCGGCCGCCCTCGATCTCGACGGAACACCCCCACTCGGTGGGGAAGGACGCCCGAGGGCGAGGTGTCGTCGTGATGGACGCCGGAACACCCCCACGCGGTGGGGAAGGACATCACAGTGACCCGGGCCGGAGACCGGTGGGACGGAACACCCTCACGCGGTGGGGAAGGACGCGAACCGCAGCGACCTGTCCACCCGGTCCTCCGGAACACCCCCACGCGGTGGGGAAGGACCGGCTGCTCGTGGCTGATGACCTCCGGCCGGTCGGAACACCCCCACGCGGTGGGGAAGGACTGCTGATCGGTCCGCTACGGGCCCCCTGCGACCGGAACACCTCCACGCGGTGGGGAAGGACAACGCCCTCGCCTCCGCCGGCCTCCATCCCGCCGGAACACCCCCACGCGGTGGGAAGGACACCTTCCGAGCTGCACGTTAGGAGTGGCTTTGCCGTCTGGTTGCTCGGCTCATGCTGTCTTCTCGGTGTGGGCTGCCTGACTGTAGCGGCGGGTTCGGGCAGAGCGTCGGCGGGCCCGGTTGGGGGCGCTATTGCCACGGTCGCTTCGTGATGGTGGATCGGACTGCGACCGGTTCACCCTCGCTCGCTGCTTGGCGCGCGCGGACGAACTCATCGCGCAGGAGCAAGGCTGAGAAGCCCGCATCCGTATGCTTTGCCCCGCCCGATGCCCGTAGCGAGCTTCTCGCGAAGCAGGCCGGAGTCGAGGACTCGGGCCGTCCCGTCGAACTGTGTGCGGGCAATTTGAATCCGTTGCTTTGCGGCTGGGCCTTTGGGACTCTGGTGGCCGCTTACCATGGCGAGGGGGTGGGCGTTGATATGCAAAGGCTCCAGCCCGCTTGCATCGGACTGGCGTTCCCACCATTCAACAGCGGCATTGCCGCTCAAGGCCACAATGGGCGGGAGGTTATCGGCTTCCCGGGAAGTGGTCCTCTGCTTGCGTACGGGGTTGGCCACACAGCGGTAGTTGACGACCATGTCTTTGTGCAAGTTCAGCAGCAAGGCTTCGAGAGAGCGTGTTTCGACGCTGCCGTAGGTGCCTGGCAGGCGGGAGGGGTCGGGCTCTATACGGCTCTGCAGGAGGATTTGCGGACCGCGCGGGCTTTCCTCGGCGCGGAAAAGAACTCCGAATTCGGCGCGAGCCGGGCCTTGGACTCCGTCGGGAAACATCTGCAGCATACGTTTGTGCAGCCGGATGCCTTGGTCGCTGCCGCCGAGGTCCCTTCGGGCCTCGCGGGAACTGGGCGAGGGCACGATGCGGGTCAGCCACAAAGTCACCGGGCGTTCCTCTCCGACGTGAGGAAATGGGCGTCGATGTAGGTTTGGAGCTTTACCAGGTAGCCGGTGCCGAAGCCTTCGTACGGGGCATCCGGCAGGTGCACGGCGCGCCGGTACAGGGGCCGGGGGTGATGCTGGCGCTCCAGCGGTGCGAACGACAGGGGCTCGTCCGTGACTTCGCCGCTGTGGTGATCACCATCGCCTCTGTCTGGGGCGTCAGAGTCCACGGGGAGCACGCCGAGCGGTCTGTCGCTGTAGAAGGTGGTCGGCTGTGGGCTGTGGCGCGGTCTCTTGGCTGCCAGCGGCAGCCGTACCAGGTGGTGCAGTGGATCTTGTGCAGTTCCGAGCAGGAGCGGGCCCTCCGGCGGGCAGGAGCGGCGGCCGAGAAAGAGGGGCCAGTGAGGGTCGCGCAGGGCGGCGGCACACAAGTGGAGCAGCTCTGTGTCGTCGGAGGTGAGCGCGAGGGTGAATGCCGCGTCGGCCAGATACTGGCGTTTGGATACCAGAGTGCCCTTGCCCTTGGGCCTGCGTTCCCCGTCCGCGGTGATCACCGTTTCATCGGCGGGTAGCCCACCGCCTACGGTGTGGTAGTCGGACAGGACGACGCCGGGGCGGTCGACCCGTACCGTCATCGACAGTCCTGTGAGGTCGTTCAAGGGTGTCTCGCGTTCCCGCCCGAGCCCTGCGGCCAGCATGCCCACGATGCCGGACCGTGTGGGGAATCTGGCTGTGTCACGCGTCAGGTACTTGCTGTGGGTGCCCCAGGACTGCAGTGGGCCTGCCAGGCGCAACAGCAGCCCGTGGGCGTGCTTCGCGGTCACTGGGGGGCCTCGGCGAGCGCCACGTCGACGGCGGCGGTGACGAGAGACCTG
This sequence comes from Streptomyces sp. NPDC006798, assembly GCF_040635975.1. Lineage (NCBI taxonomy): Bacteria > Bacillati > Actinomycetota > Actinomycetes > Kitasatosporales > Streptomycetaceae > Streptomyces > Streptomyces sp. NPDC006798. Next base: position 58,266 of record NZ_JBEYIS010000035.1, on the reverse strand, counting down.
AAGGACGAGTGGCGCTCGCCGAGGTGCTCGAGCTTGTCGAATTGAAGGGAAGCGTGCGCCGCGTGCAGGACGCGGTCGGGGCCGAGGAGGGTGTTTGCGGCCTTGGAGTAGGCGTCGATGCCCTCGACGGATCGCGTGACGTAGCCGCCGTGCTGAGCGGGCCGTACGGGCTCCTCGAAGGCTGCGGCGAAGGACAGGGGCCGGTCGGAGCGGACCGCCACGTGGACCAGGTGCGGGAGCGAGTGCGGGGCAGTGGAGTTCTTCTTGGCCTGTGGAAGTGACTCGATGAAGGAGAGCAAGAACTGGCCGGCGAGTTCGCGGGCGGCGCTGACGGCGATGTCCTGGTCGTCGCTCAGGTTCTTGGTGAGTTCCTGCAGGTCGACTGTGGCGAAGCGGTACAGGGTGCCGGTGCTGAACTCGGCGGTGCCCATGTGGCCGCTGCCTGTTTCATCGTTCTTCGTCGCGGTGACATCGTCGACGGCTGCGAAGTAGTCGAGTTCGACCTCAGTGGTGTGTGTGGTGAAGGCGTGTGCGACCTGGACGGCTCCGTCGACCCCGGCCTGGTCGACCTCGGCGAGCATGCGGCCGAAGAGGTTGATGACGCCGTTCCTCTTGCGAAGGATCTTGTCGATCTTCCCTTTCAGTGCGCTCTCGGGCCTTTTCGTGCCTTTGCCGGTGAAGTCGGTCGTGATCGCGTCCTTGTGGGCTTCGGCGATGTCCGCTAGTTCCTCGACAGCGTCTTCGGGGAGGTAGATGAGCGCGTTGGTCAAAACCTTGTTCGTGATGGGCTGCTTGTCTTTCCCCTTGGCCACCTCCCACTTGATGCTGCTTCCTGACGCGACGTGCGCACCGGCGCGATCGGCAAGCGCTTGGTCCCACCCGCGGCCGCGGAGCACTTCGGCGACCCGTTCGCCGATGCGGCGTGTGCGCAGAGCGTTGTCGCCAAGCGCGTTCTGGAAGTGCTCACGGATCGCCCGCTTCCAGGACTGGCTGGAGATGCGGGTACGCAAGGCATCGCCGTAGAGCATGGTCTTCACCGAGTTGGTGTCGTCCCGATTCAGGTTCGCGTAGGGAACTGGCTGGACGACGTGAATGTCGAGGAAGCGTGGCTCAAGGGCCATCAGGGATCTCCTGTGGGTGAGGGGGGTCAGTCCCGGTCGGCGCGGGCGGTGATCCGGTAGAAGTCCTGCAGCCAGCGGCGAGTGATACGCCCCGACTGGTAGGGCCAGTTGACGAGGTCTGCCAGCAACTGTCCCCAATCGATGGGGGCATCGGTGGAGCGCACCTGGTTCACCGCGGCGGGGAGGTGGAGATGGATGCCGCGCAGGCTCTGCCGCGTCAGAAGGTTGATGCGATTCTCAGCGGCGCTCATCCGCATGGAGGTGCCCTTTGCGATGACGGCCTGTCCCAGAGTGGCACCGAACGAGGAGCCGTACCGGGTGAGTTCTGACGGGGCGGCCTCCTCGTCCGATTCTCCGCTCTTCTGGAGAACCTGCTGGCCTTGTTCGGCTGCGGCGTCTTCTTCGTCTTCCTGGCCGGGTGTGAAGGCGTGTCGGGGCTGGGCCGCAATCAGCGAGGCGACCGTGTAGTGAGCCTGCGCTGTTCTGTCATCGCATTCTTCCGGCAGACGCGGTGTCAGCAGCCGGTGCATGGGGCGGGCGCGCGGGTGGTCCAGATCGCGGCGCAGGCCCGAGCGCAGGGCCGCACGGGCTCCGGGGTCCACGCGGCACAGGCGTTCGACACTCGAGGCGAAAGCGGCATACGAGGCGCGGTTCCTCTGGCTCTTGCTCGCTTCAGGGGCTTGGAAGGTCACTGTCTGTCCTCGGATCGGTGGGCGATGGTCACGAATTGTTGGCCGCCCTTGTTGTTCTCGATTGCTCCATCGCCTTGTGCGGGTCTTTCAGCGCGGCGAGGATGATGGTCTTCGCCTTCGTGACGGCCTTCGCGCCTCGTGAAGTTCGTGTCACGGAGTCGGTCACCGAGTCGTACGCATCGAGTGCATGCCGCGCGAAAGCCAGGCATGCGGCCTCGAAGTCGAACCCGGAGTCCACAGCGCCGTCGGAACGGGTCAACGTCCGGAACCTGGACCAGAACTCGTCCTCCGCCGAGGGCCAGTACCGTGCCGCTACCGCGTCCAGCCAGGTGCCGGGGTCGTTCTTCTTGTCATCCGTGTACTTCAGCCATGCTTCTTTCGTGGCCTGCTCCAGCCGGCTCCCGAAGAGCTCTCCGATTTCGCGGAGCTGGCGTACGGGCAGATCGGCGCTCACCACGTCTTCCTCTACTCGGGACAGAAGCACGGGAGTCGTGGAGTCGACGAATTGATGATTTGCCGCCTGGCTGGCGTCCTGTTCGAAGCCGAGCGCACGTACTCGCATGTACTCGCTGACGTCAAAGGCGTGGTCCATCACCCTCGGCTGGATGGGGCTTGCGTCGTCCAGCTGCTTGAGCAGGAGGGCGTCGATGTCCCGCCAGAGGGAACGGGAGGAGCGTGCGAGCCGGGGGAAGGTCTCTCCATGCTTGCCGATGTCCCAGATCAGGTAGTCGTCTTCCGGCCGGATCCGCTCGGCGTTGTAGGCCCAGGTGATGTATGCGTCGGCGGTGTGCTTGCCGTCTCGGGAGGGGACGAGATGGAGAGCGTGCTGCGAGCAAGCGGTGAGCCGCGAGCAGGGGCCCTGTGGCTCGGGCATCGGTTTGAGCGGGTCCGGCAGGTCCTCGCGCTCCCACGGGCACAGATCGGTTTGCCGGCTGACGTCGCCGTCCGGCGGGGTCAGGCCCGCCAGCAGCGTCAGGAAAAGGTTGTCGCACTCCGGGTGGTACGACAACGCGGCCCGCAGTGGTGACGCCTTCGCGTAGTGGTGGCTCACACGGTCGACTGCCCGCCTCGAGAGGCCGCCGGGGGCTCCCCAGTAATGCCAGGTCAGCAGCGACAATGCCGACTGCGAAAGGTCGGGAAGCGCGAGCTTGTCATGGCTCCAGTGCCCGAACCAGCAGTGGTTGTTGCCCGCTGACCGGCTCATGACCAGCTTGTGGATACCGGCCGTTCGGTTCCTGTCGCACTGGTCGGGGAGGCGAGGGTCCTGAAGCCAGGGACGATCGCGATCGAACAGGTCGAAACGGTCGCTCCACTGGTCGAAGTAGCCCGCGATGCCGGCCTTGCGGCCGTCGGGGAGTTCGATGCTCTGCTCAGGAAGACCGTGCTCAAGGATCTCCCCACGCCGATCGCCCCAGCTTCTGGGGCCGGATTCGTCCAGAGCGGTGATCCGGGCAGTGAGCGCGTACAGCAAGCGCAACAGCGCCGAGTGAGCCGGAGCTTCCGGGACCAGCAGCGTGCGAATCTCTCCGGCACGCAGGAACAGAGTCCTGAGGCCCACTTGCGGTGGGCCTGACTTTCCCTCCAGCCATGCGACCGGGATCCATGGCTGGTCGATCAGATTGGACGCAGGCGTGGCCACGCCCCTCCCCCCGTGGTCGGACGTCCACTGAATGCTAGACGGACGTACGGGGCGGAGTGGGCTTTTACGGCAACTGGTCGATCATAAGGCCGTGTTCGCTCATGCAGAAGCGGTGGCTAGGACTGGTGTACACCCACTCACCGTCTTCCCGTCTCAGGTTCAGCCGGAGGACATTCTTGAGGGCCGCCATGTCGCGCCAGGCAGAGTTGGCATCACCCTGCACGGCCTCGACGAGTCGCTTCGGTACCGGGATTAGATAAGGGACCAGCTGGCCCGGTGCCGGTCTCCCCTTGGCGCTGCGCTCAAGTTTCCGCTCCAGTACCCCGTCCTCCAGGAGATGCACAAGATTCCCCCGCAGGTCACGCCCGGGATACAGACACACCACATGTACCGTCTCCTCGCCGAGCACGGAGGAGAGCAGCTCGGGCTCCATGCCGGGGTGATCGCGGCTCAGCAGGCCGAGGTCGCCATCGAGCTCCCACGGTCCCGGCACCTCCAGCCAACGCGCAGTACCGCTCGCTCTGCGTTCACGAACCACGCGCCGGTTGTCGAGCTGCTGGAGCTCGCTCGCCGCAGGCCGCCCCAGCCCGTCGACGATCTCCTTGGCATACACCTCATCCAGTAGCGAGGGAAGCTCTTCGGGCAGAGCAACCGTCCTGCCGGCCCCGAGGAGCAGGTCAGTCCGCCGCAACAGCGCGGCATCGTCCCGTTCCGACGCGTTGTCCGCTCGCAGCACCACCAGCCTCGAGCGATCACCCACGCTCTGCACCGAACGGGCCAACAAGTCCGCGAGCGGCGCCGGTCCAGATATCACGAGGTCGAAGTACAGGCCCCGGACATGTTCCAGCATCGACGTCGTCACCAGCACAGAGGGGCCGAAGACTCCGCCGCCAGGAGCGAAGGCCTCCCGGCAGGCTGCGAGACGCTGCCATCGGTCCTTGTTGCGCATCTGCTCATGGATCAGGGTCACATCCAGACCGGGAAGATCCTTTGTGAGTAGACGAAACGTGCGGACGGCCTCCGCCGGCGTCGAGCGGTAGACGACGGCCCTTCCCCTGCCGGCTGCGGCCAACGGTGCAAGAGCCGCCTGAATCTCGCCACACGGCGTACCGTCGACGACAGTGATGCTGAGCGTGCTGGCGCGAGCGGACCTGGCAGGTTGCCGGGGCAGGTGCCCGCCTCCGGACTGAGCATCCACGAACGACCATCCCGGCGACCGACGGGGCTGCATCACGGGCTCTCCACCCCCTCCTGTGCCCCGGCTGTAGGCCGCCAGCATCGCGTCCACCGACTTGTCCGCAGCCGTCGCGGCCAGGACCACGGGGATCCGCAACGCAGCGGCCCACTCGAGGAACCGCAGCATCAGCTTCTGGCCCCACGCACCGCGAGCATGGGCTTCATCCACCACGACGACCTTGCCGGAAAGAGCAAAGAGCCTCATGACATTGAACTTCACCGGCATGACAGCCTGCAGAAGCTCGTCCACCGTCCCCGTACCGAGCGCAGCCAAGAGGGCTCGGTGATGGGAGTTGAGCCAACTGTCCGCTGTCGGGGCCCACTCCTCACCAGGCTCCGCGCTGACCCCGCCGGTCGTATTGGCGTGCGCCCACTGCTCCGCGGCTTGTGCCGGCTTCAACCGAGAAGAGCTGTGGAGCAGCAACGACCGCCAGGGGCCCGTCAGCGCCTGCTCGGCGAACGCATGCACCTGCGCCATGTGGCTGTCGGCCGCTGAACCGGTCGGCAGCGCATAGAAGAGACCCCGCGCATTCGCCGCATGCCCAAGGACGGCTGCTGCACGAAGAGCAGCTTCCGTACGGCCCTGTGACGGCGGAGCCGTCACGACCACCATGCCCGGCCCGTGCGCGGCCACCAGATCAGGCACCTGACGAACCATGCTTCCCCCGAGACCAGCCTCCCCCGCACTCTCAGCAGAGTCCGGCGGCCGGGCGAAACCCGTCCCGAGCAGATCCGTCTGCCGCAACAGACGGGGAGCCGCCGCGCGGGCGATCCGCCAGTATGAGTCCAGGTCGCCGGGAGTCCCAGCCCACCCGTCTTCCCTGAGCCGGGTCCGGATCCCCTCTTCAGCACTGGCCAGCCAGTCCGACAAGGCCACCAACCCCATCAGGACAACAGCCGCTCCTGGCGTCATCCGCCCTTGCGGAACCGACTTCACCCCGAGCACTCTGCGCACCTCGTCGAAGTGGATCCGACGCTGCACCTCCCAACTCCCCGCACCCATACCGGGATGACGCGCCGCAGGGCACCGCGAGTCCTTGTCGTACACCACCGGGTGAAAACGACCACCGTGCCCACCGAGCAACTGGGCCACCGCATGACTGAGCTGGGACTGCGGACGCCGCTTCGACGACGGATAACCGATCTCCTTGAAGATCCCCACCAGCCACCAGTGCGCCGCCGCTTCGTGCGACTGTCTGTCCTCCTCGGCGCCGGCAACGAATGCATATCCCGGATCAACACTCAGCTCCTGAGCCCGCAGCCTTCCCCCGTACTTCGGACCATCCCGGTGAAGTTGGAACGGCACGCTGATCTTCCCGATGTCATGCAAACCCGCCCAGAACGCCGACAACGTCCGCGCCTGCTCATCCGAAACCTCCAACGCCGCTGCCACCACGCTCCGTTGGTGCACGGTCAGCAGCTCATCCCAGACGGCCTCGGCGACGGCAGCCGTGTCCAGCAGGTGACAAACCAAAGGATGCGTATGGGCTACACCGCGGGCGTCCTTACCCAGTCCGGCCGCCTTGCCCCAGAGGCGGGAGTCCAGAAACATGGTGCTCCTTATCGCGAGTCCGATGCCGGTGTGCTCCCGAAGGACACGCCAGAAGCAGCCAGGCTTGTAACACTTCGTCGCCTTGCAGCACCCCTGCGAAGTATCGACACAGGGACACTCTGTCAACCGCGGGTGCACAACGTCGGCGTCCCGTAGAGTACTTACTGCTGCACGCCTCCCTGGAGGTGCGCGGAGTCCCACTGGCTCTCCAGCCGATGGCACATCGAGACGCACACACGACCCTCCCGAGGGACGTGGCGCCCCTCGGCTGTGTCGCGCGCTCTGGAGAAACAGTGTCCCGATTCCTGCGGAAGTTCGTCCTGCGACGCGAGGTCCTCCTTGAGGTCGCGCGCGTAGTGGTCAGCGCGGTACTCCGTGCCCTGACCAATGAACTCGTCAGCTGGCTCTTCTGAGCCAACGGTGACGGATCCCAGGGGGTCCGTCACCTCCTACATGATGAGGATGTTCCGCTGGCTGCCGACGTCCCGACTGCTCCCACCACGGCTACGTCTTCCCTCGCGTCCGGCAATCCTCTCCGCTTGAGCAAATCGCCCCAATGCCTGGAGGTTGGGGCCACGCCCTTCTCCGTGGTGGAGTCGGCCCCGCGAGAGCGAAGGTGAGCCGTCCGCGATCGTCAACGCCGAGGTCGACGCGAGGTGATCTTCACGCAAGCGGAGGCTTTCCCGCCCCGCTCCGCTGCTGCGGCCCGGATCAGTTTCGACGATCTAAGCTCATCCGAGCCCCTTTTCGAAAGGCAGCCACGCTGCGGGGCGCTACGCCGGGCGTTCCTTGGAGAGTAGGACGGTCCAGCCGGACAGATATCGGTCGCCGCTATGGTTGGGAGGCGAAGCAGATCGTCTCAGGAGAGGCGAGCCGCGCGGGGCGCGACAGGGTAGGTGCTTAGAAGACTTTCGATCTGTCGCCGCTTGTGTGGCTGTGACCTGCGGGTCTATTCGTGACTGACGCGTCGTCACCTGGCCTGGGGGACACATGGGGGAACAGCGGGTCTTCAGGAATCGGGGGACAACTGGTCCCTGGCCCGGGTGTAGAAGGTCTCCCATGCCATCCGTGCGGCCACTCGCGCGTCTCGTGGAAACAAATCCGCACCTGCCCGGTGTTGTCGACCAGTGAGTCGATCAGGGGAGGTGTCGGGGCTGAAGCTGTTCAACACGGTGGGCGGCTTGACAGAGGTGGTGCCACGTCTGGCTGAGATCGAGGCGGATGTGCAGAGCCTCGTCGAGGCGCACATGGAGACGATGCTGGGCGTCAGGTTCCTGGCGAGTGAGTACAGCACCGGGCCGGTTCACGGAGGGCGGATCGACTCGCTGGGGCTGGACGAGAACGGTGCGCCGGTGATCGTGGAGTACAAGCGGGCGACGGACGCGGGGGTGATCCACCAGGGCTTGTACTACCTGGCGTGGCTGATGGACCACAAGGCGGAGTTCCAGCGCCTGGTGCGCGACCGCCTCGGTGCCGATGCCGCGAGCCGGATCCTGTGGAGCAGCCCGCAGGTGATTTGCGTGGCTGGCGATTTCACCCGCTACGACGTCCACGCGGTGCGGGAGCACCGGCGCAGTATCGATCTGGTCCGCTACCGGTTCTACGGCGATGACCACATCGGGCTGGAGACCGTCGCGTCCGTGGCCGGGCACGCCGCGGTGCCCCGTCGGCGGCAGCGGACCGTCCGGCGGTCCGCAGCCGCACCGGCGGGTGCGCTGCGGGAGCTGGCCGGGGCGGTGGACGAGGTCCTGCTCGGCCTGGGAGCCGATGTGGTCACGGTGCACCGCAAGCAGTACCGGGCCTACCAGCGGCTGCGGAACTTCGCCTGCGTCTGCCCGCCGCAGCGGACCAAGGTCCTCGCCTATCTCAAGGTCCGCCCACAGGGGGTCGACCTCGTTCCAGGGTTCACCCGGAATATGACGGGGCTTGGGCTATTACGGTACGGGGGACCTGGAGGTCCAGATCCGGTCCGAGCGGGATCTGGAGCGGGCCGGTGACCTGTTCCGCCTCGCCTACACCGGGTCGTAGCCGAGGGTCGGCCAGGCATGGTGTCAGCGGCTATGTGCGGCTGTGGCTGGTGATCGTGCCGGTGGCCTTTCGACGGTGCGGACAGTGGGTGGCGGTGGAGTAGTCAATGGTCCAGGGGTTCCCCGGTTTCGCGAACCGGGGAACCCCTGCTACCTTCCGCCGTCCTCGCCACTTGCCCCGGTCTCCGGGCTACTGACGGGGGAGGTCTGCGGGGCGGATGGCCAGGTAGGTCTCGGGGGTGGTGGCTTCGAGGGCGGCGGGGTCGAGGGTGAACTCCGGCGGGGTGGCCATGCGGTGTGACCAGGGCAGTTCGCGGTCCCGGAGGTAGGCGGTGCGGAGCTGGCGCTGGAGGCGGGGTCGGGCCTCTTCCTGGCGTTCGCGGTACTCGCGCCGCACCATGCGGGACTGCTGGTCGAGGTCGTCCTCGTCCAGCGCGGTGCGGGCCGCTCGGTCCTCGGCGCGCAGGCCGGGGGTCCGTTCGGCGATCTCCCGGTCGGCCCGGAACAGTTCATGGCACGCGCTGTAGAGGCGGCCGGACATGCCGAGGGTGATCTCCGTTCCGGGGATGCGGCCGGTGAGGAAGCTCTCCAGCCCTGCTTCGCGGACCGTGGTGTCCTCGCGGGTGGCGGTCCGGCGCAGGCCGTCGCGGCGCTCCCGGGTGGCGTGGTCGTCTTCCATGAGGGTGAGGCGGCCCGTGGTGCGGCGGCGCTCGGCCCGGTTGCGGGCGACGGGGACGAGGCGTAGCCGGGACGGCGCGGACTGACGCAGGGACCGCAGTGCGAGGTAGGGGAGCATCTGGGAGCGGGCGACGGCGAGGAGACTGCTGCCGCTGGTGTCCGCGTCGAGTACGTCTTCGGGAGACTGCGGACCGTCGTTTGGTGAGTCCGGGGTGCCGGGGTCGGGGTCTGTGGGCTGCCCATCGCCGTCCGGCGAGTCCGGGGTCTCAGGGCCGGTGCCGGGTCCGGCGGGTGGGGTTCCGGGGTGGTGTTCGTGGCGGATGATGACGAAGACGTCGTTCTTCGCGTTCACACCGCGGCGGATGTTGGCCCCGCACAGGACCGCCCGGTGATCGACCCCGTACGGGTGGAGTACCGAGCATCCTCCCTGCACCTGCTCCCATCCGTGGTCGAGGCGGTCGGGGGTGAGCGTGCCGCCCTTCGCCTCGACGAGCCAGTAGCGGTCCTCGGCGGTGTGTGTGCCCCACAGGTCGGGACGCGGGTTCTTCTGGCCCTTGGCCTTCTTGCCCTGGGCGGGGTCCGTGATGTCCTGCGGCCAGCCGCTCTCCACGTCCCAGGTCTCACCGAGTCCCATGAGCGAGCGGCAGGCCCATTCAGCGAAGGTCATGCCCAGCCGGTACGAGAAGGCTCCGAAGGCGCTGGCCTCCGACTTCTCCAGGACGATGTTCGCGGTCAGCCTCCGTCCGGCGCCGTGGGTGTGGAGGACGGGCGCGGGGTGGAGGTCCAGATAGGCGCCGAGGGGGGAGATACGGGCGGCTATCTCCCGGACGGCGTATTCCGGTTTGTCGAGCCAGGGAGTGAAGTCCCGGCCCACACTGACCGCGGCCTTGAGGATCTCCCGCCAGGTCGTCGTGGGCAGGTACCAGCCGTCCGTCGCCGGGAAGCCCGTACCGGGCCACTCGGCGTGGTCCGTACGGCGCCACTGTTGCCTGGTCCGGCCCCCGGGCCCGGCGCGGAAGAGGACAGGCACGTCCACGGCGTCGAGGTAGCGGGGCTGCTGGTGGGTGCTGCTGTTCGTCACGGGCACGGAACAACACTGTGCCAGCCCGCTCTGCCGCCCACCGGCGCGGGGGCCGGAGCAGCGGCTGGCGGGTCGTCGCCGTGTCAGCGCTTCCGCGAACAGCAGGCTGTCGGGGTGCGGCTACGACTGCGTCGTGGGGGTTTCCGGCGGCGAGCAGGATGTCTCCCGCGCAGGTCAGCGGGGCCCGCGCCGCCCGGGCGGCGGGCAGGGCGACCTGCCCGCCCGCAGCTGCGGCCGTTGGTGCCGCGGCGCTCGCCGGTGGGACAGGGCGGGCGCGGGCACGGCGGAGGCGGCCAGGACAAGTGCCTTGCCCGCCAACGCCAGCGCGGTTCTCGTGCGCAAACGCAATGTGTGGTCTCCTCGCCGTGTGCACGCACGGGCACACGGAGCAACCACCGGCCGGGGCTTGCCGCACCCGGCCCACCTGTCGGGAAACGCACGCACATCCCCCGCATTGAATGTCCACCGGGCAGGCCCTGGCCGGTGGACACGGCGCCCGGTGGCAGGCAGGTTCACCCCACCGGCCCCATTCCCGTCGGGCGGGACCGGCGAGAACGGCGGGCAGGGTCATGAACCGGCGAGAGAACAGGCAGCCGGAGACGAACCCGAGCCCGCGCCTACCCCGCCGCCGGAAGGACGATCCGGGTGGCCTGCGCCGACCTCGTAGCCCTACTCGGGCAGCGCCCCGGTGATTCATCCCTCGTACGCGCCGGGGCCGGGCTGGTCCGGGCCGGCTGTCAGTGCGGCAAGGCGGTCGGGGTGTTCGTCGGTGATCAGATGGCCGGCGGCGGGGACGACGTCGAACCGGATGTTGGGGAGGGTACGGACGGCGTCCCGGAGCCGGTGGGGCGGGAGGAAGGTGTCGTGCTCGCCGCTGATGACGTGCCGGGGCACGGGCCGGGCGGGAAGGGTGGCGGTGGTGGGCGCGCCGCTGGAGCGTGCGTGGCGGGCGACGAGGGTCATCCACATCGCCAGCTCCGGCCGCGGTTCGTGGCCGGGGGTGTGCATGGCGCGCAGGAGGCGGGTGCTGCGGGCGGGTGTGGGGCGCAGGGCCCAGGCGGCGGCGGTGGCGGCGAGGCGCGGGGTGACGCGGAGGCGGGTCAGTCCGGCGGGGGAGACCAGGACGAGACGGCTGATGTGGGGGGGAGGCCGCGGTCAGGGCGATGGCGGCGCCGAAGGAGTGGCCCAGGACCACGACCGGCCCGCCCCCGCTCTGGTCGAGTACCTGGTCCAGCCAGATCCCGTACCAGGCGAGTCCGGCAGCCTTCGGGGGGCGTTCGCCGGAACTGAGCCCGGGCTGGCCCGGGACGTCCACCACCGCGATCCGGTGCCCGGCGGTCACCAGGGCAGTGGCGAGCGGGAGGGACGCGGCGGCGTTGAAGTTGGTGCCCGGGACGAGTACGACGGTCGTGGGCCCGTCCCCGCCGGTGACGATATGGGTACGCGCGCCGTGCGCGGTCATCTCGCTCCGCTCGTGCGGAACTGCCCAGCCGTCCAGCTGGCCGGAGCACCATGCGCGGATCTCCTCCCGGCCGCCGGGGCTGCGGTAGATCGAGTTCACCGCCCGAGTATCACGCGCCCTCCCCCGCCGGTCCATACCTCGGTGGCGCGTTCCGGCGGTGGCCCGGTTGCATCCGGCAGGAGATGGTGGTGTCCCTCGGTGGTGGGCGGCGGTCAGTACCGTGGCCCGGTCCCCTTCCTTGTATGCGGGGCGTTGTTCGCGCAGGTCGCCGAGTTTGTTCTCGCTGCCGTCGCCGGGGGCGTTCAGGACGGTGTGGAGGCCGACCAGGCCGATCCCGGCGACCCACTGCATTGCGGGGGCGGCAACAGCAGTTCCTCGGCCACCCCTAACAGTTCCGCCGCCCTGCGCCCGGCCCGGGTCAAGGTTGCGCGTGCCCACGCACGGACGGCCGATGCGCGGCGCGAGTTCCACCACCTGCTCTCCACCAGACTGATCCGCGAGAACCAAGCGATCGCAGTGGAAGACCTGGCGGTCAAAGGACTCGCCCGGACCCGCCTGGCCAAGTCCGTGCACGACGCCGGATGGTCGGCGTTCACGACGATGCTGGAGTACAAGGCGGCGAAGTACGGCCGCACTCTCATCCGCGTCGGACGTTTCGAGCCGACGTCTCAGGTGTGCTCGCAGTGCGGCGTCAAGGACGGCCCCAAGCCCCTGCACGTCCGTACGTGGACATGCAGGGCCTGCGGCGCCCATCTGGACCGGGACATCAACGCGGCGGTCAACGTCGCCAAGGCGGCCGGACTGGCCGTACCAGCCTGCGGAGCGCGGGTAAGACCGGGACTCATCCTGGCACAGCGTGAAGAAACAGGAACCCACCCGAAGGCGAGCCGGGCGTCCGGCAGCCAGGCGGGAATCGCCCTCCTTTAGGTGGGCGAGGATGTCAATGAGCGCAGGTCCCCTCCGGTACCAGCCCGGCCCGGTACGAGGCCCGGGCCAGCAGCTCCGCGGTGACCTGAACGCCGGTGATACCCCCGGCCAGGGCCAGCATCCCCGCCGCCCAGTCGGCGCCCGGCACCTGACCGCCCTCCGCATCGAGCAGTCCGACCTCCAGCAGCAGGACGTTCAGGGCGTCCGGCGCTGCGCCGTCGCGGAGGTCCGGGCGCTCGAACCCGGTCTCCAGCCGCCCGCCCGCGTACGAGGTGAACAGCGTCATCGGCTTGCCGCTGTTCCCGGTGACGGCGACGGCGCGCGTCGTCGCGGAGAGATCCTCCATGAGCTGCGGGCGCAGGCCCAGGTCACCGCCGAGGTCCAGGGCGAGCGTCCACTCCCCGCCGGCGCCCGGCACGGACACCGCACCGAGGAGGGACGCCTCCGGCCAGCCGTCGTACTCCTCCACGAGCTCTGTGTGCTCCTCGACCAGCTCTTCCAGCCCCTCGCGCACTCCCTGCGGGTCCGCGCCGGTGATCCGCAGCAGCTCCGCCGGGCTGACGCCGCGCACCAGGACCAGCGAGTACCCGGCCTCCAGGGCGTACCCGAAGAGGGACGAGGAGGAGCGTATCCAGGCGTAATCGGCGGCAACCGGTGAAATCGTCATAACCGCATCCTCCCAGCCGCCACCGACACCACCCGCCGGCCGGGGCGGAAGTCCGGGGCCCGTGTCCCCGCCCCGGCCGCCGCGCACCCCGGGCAGCACGGCGCGTACGCCCCGCCGTCGCCATCGGAGCACCGTACGGACCGCGTATCCGACGGGCACCGCTCCCGGCGGCCGGCACGGGACACGGCACTGCTCCGGCCCGCCGCCTCGGAGGGTGACGCACACCTGCACCGACCGGCACCCGTGCGGCGGCACCGGCCGGGGCCGCCGCCCTCGACCGGTCCCGGAGCCGGGCGCGGGCGGTCACCGGCGGCCGGTTCGGCTCAGCCTGCCGCGGGCAGCCGCGGGCGCCACTCCTGGAGGGTGTCGGCGGCGTGCCGCAGTCCGGTAACGAGTGCGTCGGGCTCGGGGGTGCACACGGTGCCCAGTGATTGCGGTCGCGGACGGTGAGGGCCTTGATGTCGCTGCCCGCCCGGTTGGGCCCGGGTCATGATTGGCTGGGCAGCGACTCCCTTGCCGGTCACTCGGTGTGGTGGGCTGGATGCAGTGGGACGGGCTGAGGGGTGTGGAGTGGGCCGTCTGGAGAAACCCGTTGATCCGGGGGCCGGTCCGGTGGAACGGCTCGCCCATGAGCTCAGGTTGCTTAGGCGGAGCGCGGGCGCACCCACATACCGGGCGATGTCCCGGCGTTCCGAGTTTTCGATGGCGGCCCTGGCACGGGCCGCGGCCGGAGAGCGACTGCCGTCGTTACGGTTGACGCTGGCATACGTCAGCGCCTGCGGCGGGGATCTAGCCGCGTGGCGGGAGCGGTGGGAGCGCGCCCGGCTGGATGCGGCGGCACGGCCCACCACGGCCGACGAAGAGGGCCCGGTCTCTCCCTATCGCGGACTGTCCCGGTTCGAGACCGATGACCAGGCCCTGTTCTTCGGAAGGGACTCCCTCGCGGACGCCCTGGCAGACCTGGTGGCCGAACACCGTCTCACCGCCCTCTTCGGTCCGTCGGGAAGCGGTAAGTCCTCCCTCCTGCGCGCCGGGCTGATCCCCCGACTCCAGCGTCCGCGACCCGACGCCACGCCTCTCACGGCTGTCCGGATCCTCACCCCCGGAGAAACCCCGGCAGCCACCTACGGAAAGGCCCTGTGTCCCGGGGACGGCGACGGAGACACCGTGGTCGTGGTCGATCAGTTCGAAGAGGTGTTCACCCTCTGCCGCGATCCACGCGAGCGCAGCGCCTTCATCGAACTCCTGCTCGCGTCAGCCCGCCCCGGCAGTCGACTGCGGGTGGTCCTGGGCGTCCGGGCGGACTTCTACGGCCGCTTCCTTGAACTGGGCGAACTGTCCCGTACGGTGGCGCATGCGAGCCTGCCTGTAGGCCCGATGACTGAACCGGAGCTGCGGCAGGCCATCATCAAACCCGCCGCCGTACACCGGCTGGTGGTGGAACGCTCCCTGACCGCGCGCCTCCTGAGTGAGGTGGCGGAGGAGCCTGGCGGGCTGCCGCTGCTCTCGCACGCGCTGTTGGAGACCTGGCGCCGCCGCCAGGGTCGCACCCTCACCCTGGAGGCGTATGAGGCGGCCGGCGGCATCCGGGGCTCCATCGCCCAGAGTGCCGAGGCGGTATGCTCCGGTCTCACCCCCGCGCAGACCGAGGCCGCCCGCCTGGTCCTTCTGCGCCTGATCACCCCCGGGGAAGGCGCCCAGGACACCCGTCGCCCAGTCGACCGGGCGGAACTCGACTTTCTGTCCGCCGCCCACGGCGAGACGGGGCGGGCGAACGAGGGTGATGTGGTCGACGATGTGGTCGAGATGTTTGTCCGGGCCCGGCTGCTTACCCTGGACGGCGACACCGTTGACCTCGCCCACGAGGCCCTCATCACCTCCTGGCCCCGGCTGCGCCGGTGGATCGATGAGGAGCGGCACCGGCTGACGGTGCAGCGTCGGCTCACCCAGGCCGCGCTTGCCTGGGAAGAACTGGGCCGGGACGAGGGCGCGCTCTATCGCGGGAGCCGGCTGTCGGCGGTACGGGACTGGGCCGGACGGGGCGCGAGCCGGGCCGGGCTCACGGTGAGTGAGCGGGACTTCCTGGACGCCAGTGTGGCGCTGGAGGACGCTGAGCACACGGCGGTGATCCGGCGTACCCGGCGGTTGCGGCTGCTGTCGACGGGTCTGGCTCTGCTGCTGTGTCTGACAGTGGGGGTGAGCGTGATCGCCCTGGAGCAGCGGCATGACGCTTTGTTGCAGCGGCAGCTGACGTTGTCGCGGCAACTGGCCGCGCAGTCGGTGGAGCTGGTGGGTTCCCGGCCGGTGGTGGCGAAGCTCCTCAGCGTCGCGGCCTACCGCACCGCCCGCACCGCCGAGGCCCGGGGCGCGCTGCTTTTGATGTCGGGCCATCAGTACCACCGGGCGGAGCTGGCCGGACACCGGGACGCGGTCTCCGAGGTCGCCGTCGCCAAGGGCACGCTGGCGTCGGTCAGCCGGGACCGTCGGCTCCTGCTGTGGGATATGCGCCGTATGGTGCGTACCGTCGAGCTGAGCGGTCACCGGACCTGGCTGAGGGCGGTGGCGTTCTCCCCTGACGGGCAGGTGCTGGCGACCGCCGGGGACGACCGGAAGGTGGTGCTCTGGGAGCGGGGGGCGGTGCGGCCGTCAGCCGTTCTGTCGGGCCATGCCGAGCTGGTAAGAAGCCTGGACTTCGGGCCCGGCGGCAGGACTCTGGTATCCGCGGCTGCGGACGGCAGGGTGGTGCTCTGGCACCGGGCGCGCCGAACGCCTCTGCGGACGCTGACCGTGCCGGGGACCCGCTTCAACGAGGTGGCGTTCCAGCCAGGCGGACGGACGGTCGTCGCCGTGGGCACCGGCGGTGCGGTGGTGTGGTGGGACACCGCCACTGGTGTCTCCCGGACGGTCAGCGCCGGGACCACTCAGATGAACGCGGCGGCGTTCAGTCCGGACGGCCGCACTCTCGCCACCGGCGACGACACCCATCGGGTAGTGCTGTGGGAGGCTGGGCTGCGGACGCCGAGGGCAACGCTGCGGGGCCATATCGGGCCGGTACGGGCGGTCGCCTTCAGCCCCGACGGCACTACCCTGGCCACCGCCGGACTCGACCGCACCGTCGTGCTGTGGGACGCGGCGAGCGGGCGGCGCACCGCCACCCTCACCGGTCACGGCACCAACGTCTACAGCCTGGCCTTCACGCACGAGACACCCTCCCGGCTGGTCTCCGGCGGTGAGAACGGGCTGGTGACGCTCTGGGACCCGTCGCGGATCCCGCTCACGGGCCACGGGGACCGCGTCAACCGTGTGGCCTTCTCACCCGACGGCCGGACGCTGGCCAGCGCAAGCAGCGACGGCACGGCCATCCTGTGGGACCGGTTGCGGGCCACCAGGACCGCAACGCTCCGGCCCGGCGCGGGCGATGTGAACTCCGTACAGTTCAGCCCGGACGGAGGCACTTTGGCCGCGGCCACCGGACCGGCCGTTCACCCGCCGAAGGCCGGGGACGACTACACGGTGGGTCTGTGGCCGGTCGGTGTGCCCGCGCGACCGGCCCGAGACCTCACCGGGTACGGCGACCGGGTCACGGATGCCGCCTTCAGTCCGGACGGGCGCACGCTGGCCACCGGCAGCGCGGACGATACCGTCGTGCTGTGGGACACGCGCCGCCCAGCATCCCGGCGCGCCGTCCTCGTCCACACCCCGGCCGCCGGTCCCGCGCGGGCCAAGGGTCCGGCCCCGCGCACAGGACAGTCGTCCGGGGAGCCGAAGTGGGGTGTCAACGCCGTCTCCTTCAGCCCCGACGGCCGCACCCTGGCCTCGGCCGGTCACGACGGATCCATCGCGCTGTGGGACGCCGTCCGGCACACCCGGCGCCTCACCCTCACCGGCCACACAGGCTCCCTGCGCGCCCTTGCCTTCAGCCCCGACGGGCGCACCCTCGCGACGGGGGGTCTGGACCGCACAGTCATCCTCTGGGACCCCGTCACCGGCCGGCGCAAGGCCACCGTCACCGGTGACTCCTCGGCCATGTCGGTGGCGTTCCACCCCGACGGCACCACCCTGGCCATCGCCAACGGCGATACTTCCGTGACCCTCTGGTCCCTCCGTGACCACCAGCCCCTGGCCATCCTCACGGGACACACCCGTCAGGTCCGGACGGTCTCCGTCAGCCGGGACGGCAGCACCCTGGCCACCAGCGGCGCCGACGGCACCGTTCTGCTGTGGAACACCGACCCCCGGCGGACCGTCAGGGAGGTGTGCGCCACCGTCGGCCGCAGTCTCACCCGCAGCGAGTGGCAGCGCTTCGCCCCCGGTTCGCCCTACCAGCGAACATGCTCCTGACCTGGTAACTCGTCAATTGTCGCAGAGCGTGATCCGGGGTGGGCGACATTCGAGCGGCTTGCCATCGTGGGATTCGTCCCCACCGAACTCCGGGTTGACCGCGCCGAGGCCGCCCGGGTCGAACGGAAGGAACCCCGATGCAGGTACGACGAACTGTCCGCACGGCCCTGGCCGGCACCATGCTGGCCCTGGCCCTCCCCGCCCTGGGCACGACGCCGCTGGGGACAACCGCCCTGGAAGGGACCGCGCTGAGCGCAAGGACCGCCCACGCCGAACCGGTCGCTGTCCTCGGGGACTGCTTCCTGGGCCGGATCTGCGGAAATGTCTACAACCGCGACAACCGGCACACCCTCCGCATCACCAACGACTGGGGAAAGCGGCACAAGTCGTCCAGCTGGCGCACGCTCAAGCCCGGGCAGAACGGGCGCCATGTCAAGGTCCGCGACGTCGACGGATTCTGGGTGAGCCGCAACTGCAGGGTCACGGTCGGCTACGACCGGACCGAGGGACCCGGCTGGCACAAGGTCTACGACGGCTTCACGGTCAAGATCACCGACATCCGCTGCTGAGCCCTGTCCCGGACACCGGACAGCGCGGGGCGATCACCGCCCCTGCCTCAGCCGCTCCCCCGGGCAGGGGCGGCTCATCGCCGCACCTCACACCACCAGCCGGCTCACGACCCACTCCTCCTCACCGCGGCGGCCCACCAGCGCCCACAGAAGCGAACGTTCAGGCCATACATGTGCCCCGGCGCCTGCGCCACCGGGACGTCCGGGCTCCCCGGCACAGGACGTTCCCGGCCCACCGGCGACACCAGGACGGCAGCCGCCGACGGGGGGAACCATTTTGTTGCAGTGCACCCAACCGGGCTGCGCAACAAGGGCGGCGGAAGCCGCTCTGAGAGGTCCGGCCGACGACCGGACGCCGGCACGGCCGCGGGGCAACCCCCGTCGTGCGCACCACAGCACGGTCGCGGACCCGGCTACACCGATCACGCAATCACGCCACGACACGAAGGACACACTCCCAATGAAACGGATCCGCACGACCCTCACGCGCTCGACGGCCGCCGTTCTCCTCGGCACCGGACTCACCGTCGCCGCACCCGGCGCTCACGCGGACACATGGAGCAAGCGCTGGGAGACCACCATCTCCCAGGACTACCTCACTTCGCACGGCAAGAAGTGGACCTCGCAGGGCTACAAGCTGCCCAACGGATCGCGCATGGCCCGAGGCGTCTTCAGCTGCCGGGGAGGCGGCCAGGCCACGCTGACCGTCTTCAACCTGGACACCGGCACGAAGCGCTCGAAGAAGCACTCGTGCACCGGTGCCCGACGCCACACACCCGTCGTGGCGTACCGCAATGGGGAAACCGTCAAGCTCATCCTCAAGAGCGGAAAGAAGACGAAGGTCGAAGCCTGGGCCGGCAGGTAGAACGACCAGGCCCACAAGGAACCCTTCCACCCTCAAATGCCCCACCACGACCCTCCATCAAGGAGTTTGATGTGCAACGAACCACACACCCCAGGCACCTCACGGGACACCGGAGGCGGGCAGCGGTGCTGGCCATCGGCACGGCTGCACTGATCGCCGGAGGCTTCATCACCGCGGCACCCGCAGCCGCCGACGGGCAAGCGTGCTGGCCCAGCGGCTGCGCGTCGTCTCCCGCAGCCGGCGCCCGGTTCGTATCACACGGCGACATCTTCTACGTGCGCGACTATCGGGCTGACGGCAAAGCCACGGCCGGAATGATCGAGTACTACGTTCCCGGCGAGGGCTGGTACCGCCCAGGTGAATGGGTGGTCTACAACCGCAACGGCTACGCGGGGCCGCCGGAGAAGCGGAACTACGAGATCGCCGAGGGCAGTCAAGTCCGCTACATGTCCTGCCTGGTCAACGGCTCCACTCTGGACTGCACGGACTGGCGATACGACCGAGCATGACCGCTCGGCCGCCCCGGGAGCGCCAGCAGCCCGAGGTCCAACAGGGCCCCGCCCCGAGCCTTCGAAGCTTGGCGCGGGGCCCTTCCCGTCCAAAGCTCGACTGTGGGATCGTCGGCCTCCTCGTCGGCTCGGTGGGTGATGAGCCGCTGGCAGGCCCTGATCTCGGCGCCGGTGAGCGGGCTCGTGCCGATCTGCCGCAGGCCGCGCAGGGTGCCGGTGGGGTGGCCGAGGTCGGCGAGGTCGGAGAGGTGGGAGAGGACCGCGCCGGGCTCGGTGGTGTCCCAGCCGTGCTCGCCGCACCAGGTGGTGAAGACGCGCCAGCGGCTGGCGCGGGCGTCGCGGCTGCTGCGGGGCACCGAGTCGACGAGCCGGCGGGCGGCGGCGCCGGACATCCGCATCCCGTCCGCGGTGGTGACGTCCGCGAGCGCACGGCGCCGGACGACGGAGCTGCCGGGGCGGGGGCAAGCCCGCCCCCGCCCGCGTTCACCCACACCCATCGGGGACGTGACAGTGGACCGCCGTACCGGTCAGGCCGCGGAGACCGAGGGGCGGTCAGGGGGTCCAGTCCCCGGGGGCGGGCGGGGGCGAGGACGGCGTCGGCCACCCTGTGGGTGTCTTCGGCGGCGCGGGTACTGGGGGTGACGGTTGGTCATCTGCTGGCGTTCGACGTGCGCGATGCGC
Source organism: Streptomyces sp. NPDC006798 (assembly GCF_040635975.1). Classification (NCBI taxonomy): domain Bacteria; kingdom Bacillati; phylum Actinomycetota; class Actinomycetes; order Kitasatosporales; family Streptomycetaceae; genus Streptomyces; species Streptomyces sp. NPDC006798. Next base: position 38,219 of record NZ_JBEYIS010000035.1, on the reverse strand, counting down.
ACGGCGGCCCGGACGACGGGCAGGTCGCCGTCGGTGACGAGCCAGGTGCGGATCTTGTCCAGGAGATCCCACAGGCGGCGGGGGCCGCCCTGGTGGACGATGGGCAGTTCCCCCTTGCCGGATGCCCGGGCACGGGCCCAGGAGCCGTCCTCATGGATCATGTAGGCGGTGCGGGCGCCGTTGTCGGCCGTGTCCATGGCGTGTTCGATGCCGGGGGCGATGAGGTGGAGGGTGGAGCGCACGTCCCAGGCGCCGGTCACCCGCATCACCGGGTAGCGGCCCGTGGTGACGTCGCCCTCGGCGGTCCGCGCGGTGGCCCACAGGCTGGTGGTGTGCGGGTGCGGCGGGGGGCAGTCGTCGCCGTGGCGGGTGTTCATGAACATGGCCGTCTCGGGGGCGACCTGGCCGCGGGCGCCGCCGTCGGGGGTCTTGTCCGCGACGATGACCAGGCCGGTTCCGGACAGGGTGGTGACGAGCCGGCCGCCGGGGGTGAGGGCCTTGAGCCATGAGGCGGGGATGCCCGGTACGGCGACGGTGGAGATGATGCGGTCGTAGTCGCCGGGCAACGCGCCCGTCAGGTCGCAGACCTCCATTTCCGGTCGGTGCCCGGCCTGGGCCAGGCGCTCCCGGGCCGCTTCGACCAGGTGCCCGTCGATGTCGATGGAGGTGACCTGCCGGTCGCCGAGGCGCGCGCAGGCGAGGGCGGTGCCGTATCCGCTGCCGCAGGTCACCAGGAGCCGGGAGTCGTCGGCGATGAACGCCTCCCGGTACATCTGGACGACCGTGAACGCCTCCCGGTACATCTGGACGACCAGCTTGGGCAGGGTGGCCGACGAGGTCGGCCAGGTCTCCGCAACCGTGGCGCCGGGGGCGGCGTGGTCGGCGTGGTGCGGGCCGACGCGGGTGACCACGCTGAGGCTCGGGTCGTAGGCGGTGTTCATCCACGCGCCGGGGTCACCGGGCCCGTCGTGGAGCCGGTAGACCCATTCCCCGTCGTGATCGTCCCCCGCCCACCACCGCGGCACGAAGCGGTGCCGGGGTGTGGTCGCCAGGGGCCCGTGCCAGCGGGATTCGGGCCGTACGGTCCGGTCGGCCATCAAGGCGGCGTGGTCCTGCCAGCCGTGGTCGGGGGGCGTTGGGTTCATGAGCGGGGTTCCCTTCGGGCGGGCGCGGGCGGGTCGGCCTGGGTGGTGCTCGTACCGTCGGCGACACTGCCCGCCTTGAGGAAACGCCCGAGTTCGCACGGCACGACGGCCCCGTCGGGGAGGACGGCCGCCTTCCCGTCCCCGCACCGCCCGCACAGGGCGGACATCGACGGCGCCACCCCGGCGAGGGCGGCGTTCCCGACGGCCCGCACCCGGTCGACGCGGACCCCGTGGACACCGAGCGCCTCCATCTCGGCCCGCGCCTGCTCGACGCGCTGCCCGTCGTCCAGGGCGACGATGCCCACGGTCACCCGCACACCGCGGCGCACCGCCTCGGCGATATGCCGGCGCGTCGCGGCGTGGGATCCGGGCCGGCCGGTGATGGCGTCGTGCTGGACCGGGTCGTCGCTGTAGTACGAGGTGGCGAGTTCGAGGCGGGGGTGCTCGAACAGCGTCCAGAGGTCAGCACGCACTCGGTAGAGATTCGAATAGGCGCGGACCCGTAGGCCCAGGTCGAGGGCGTGCCGGGCGAGATCGGGGAAGTGCGGGTGGAGCAGGGGTTCGCCGCCGATCGGCTGGACGGTCTGCGTGCCGAGGTCGGCGGCCTCGGAGATGATCCGGCGCCAGTCGGCGACGGTGAGCGATCCGTGCCCGCGGTCCGGGCCGGCCTGCGCGTAGCAGTGGGAGCAGCTGAGCTGACAGCGGGAGGTCAGTTCGAGGGACAGAAACCGTAACCGGGGCGGGGTGGTTTCCGGAGCGGTCGTCATGCTCCCGAGGGTAGAGGCCGGGCCGTGCAACCGGACTGTTTTTGGGAGGACTTGCTACGGCGGTGTGGTGGAGGGTCCGGTTCCCGGGCGGGGCCGGGGCGGTGGCGCCCCGCACCGACACCGGCATGCCCACCCGCACGTCCGGGGGCTGGTCCCGGGGCCGCAGGGAGAGCACCAGCTGTACCTGGTGGTGGGCCACTGTCAGCAGGCTGGATGCGGGGAACGAACGGTAGGAGCGCCGGTAGGCGGCCCCGATCGCCCGCAGCTCGTTCACCGCGGCCCGGTCCACGCCGCGGTCGGGGGCGCGTCCGATCTGAGCACGGGCATCAGGGGAAAGGCCGGTCACGGCGGTCGTCAGACCGGCCAGCGACCCCAGAGTGAACGCACGACGCAGCACAGCCCCACAGCTTTCCCCATCCTGCGGCGCGACGACAGGCGAACAGGCGGACACACCAGGTGACCTGGGCGACGCGGGAGTCTGCGCCGGGGCCGGATACTGGACGTCGCACCCGGCCCCGCGATGCCGTCGCTCACCCGCAGGGTTCGTTCTTGCCGGGCGCGCAGGAGTCGGAGCTGGCGGGCTGGCAGTCCGAGGGCTTGCAGGACGTCCCGCCCCGGCGAAGACCATCCCCGCGGGATGACCCTCCCGGTCACGGGGCCGGTTCAGCCCGCCTCGGGCAGCCGCGGGCGCCACTCCTGGAGGGCGTCGGCGGCGTCCCGCAGCCCGGTGATGAGCGCGTCGAGCTCGGGGGTGCCGGGGACGGGGATGTAGTCGTGGACCGGCATCCCCCGCTCGGTCTCCAGGGAGGCGTCGACGCGGACCGGGGTGCGGCCCCGCTCGGGGTGATGGAAGTCCTCGTGGGCCACCGTGGTGAACGTCAAGGTCAGCTTTCCGCCGCTGACGAGCGGCGGGAGGGGCACGGTGGCGGGCCGGGAGGTGTGGACGACCGCTTCGTGCCCGGGGTCCTCCGTGTGCGCCGAGACGCACCAGCCGGGACACGCGCCCGGCCCGGTCACGGTCTTCTTCCATTCAAGGGCATCCATGCCCTAATAGTCGCATTCGCTGTATTTTGATCTTGGCGGGGGGCCGCGCCCGGTACCAGTACTTCGGCGGTCTGCCCCGGCACCTGGCACGTTGCGTCCGGGGTTCAGCCGGCGGTGAGCTCGTCCAGAATGGCTCGCAGGACACGGTCTGTGGCCTTGAGGGCGGTGGTGTGCACGGGGGCCACGGCGCCGATGACCAGGTGCTGCGGTGTGCCGCCGGGGCGAGGAGGGCCGGAGCCGGGTTGGCGGTGACGATCTGCAACCGCAGTTGCGGTCCTCCCCCTCGCGCCGGGGCGGATGTGACCGTGCGCAGCAGCAGCCCGGTTGCTCATCGCAGGGAGTCCCAGAAGGCCGTTTCCGGGTCGGGTTCTTCCGGTTGGAGCATGCAGCGCTTGCAGCGCAGGAGTCCCGGTTCGTTGGTTCCGGAGGCGGCGCTCATCCACGGCAGGGCCTCCATGGCGTGTGCGCGTTCGTCGTCGGCGAGGGCGTCGACGGTCCGGTGGAGTTCCTCGGGGGCGGGGTCGTCGGTGAGGCAGAGCCATCCGATCGCTGCTGCCAGGCGGACTTCGGGGGCCTCCGTCCGGTCGTGCCAGCGCTCTCGCAGCCAGGCCGCGGTTGGCGAATGCGCGTGGGCCCGGGTGATCTCGGCGGTGGCCAGGACGAAGGCGGCGCGGACCATGGCGTTACGCTCCGCCGCGAACCCGGTGGCCAGGGCGGTCCGGACGATGCGGCCCGGGTCGGAGGCGGTCGCCAGGACGTAGGCGGTGTCAAGGCGGACGGCAGGGTCGAGGTCGCCGAGGAGCGGCAGCAGTGTGGGTGTGTCCGTGGTGATCGCGGCCCGGGCGGCGGCCACTGACCAGCCGGCCGGGTAGGCGGTTACTTCGTAGCCGTAGTCGTCGTCTCCGTCGGGGGCGTGACGTACGGGATCTGTGCGGTGAAGGAGGAGTTCCTCGCGGGAGGCGACGCCGAAGTGCCGGGCGCGGGCCGGGCCGGAAAGAGCTTTGAGGGCGGTGGCACGGTGTGGGTGGTGGGCGTCGGTGGCGAGGGGGATCAGGAACGGTACGGCGAGGGCGGCGGCCGCCCGGCTGTCGTTGGCGCACAGACCCCACAGCACCCCCGTCGCATCCATGCCCGGTTTGCCGTCGGCCCGGAGGGCGGCAACAGCCTCTCGGGCATCGGGGCCGTGGGGGAAATTGCCCCACGGGACGGCGTCGAGGGGCAGGTCGCGCCGGGGCTCGGCCAGGATGCTGGCCACCACTGCTCGCACGTCGAACGGGCCGCCCGCGAACGATGCCAAGTCAGCCCCGCCCGCGACTTCCCGGCACATCACAAACGCCGGATCGCTCCGCCAATCCTCCACAGCACACCCCCACCTTCGAACCACCGGACACCTGATCATGACCTGCCCGGTGACCCGCCGGAACCCGGGCGGTCCAGCTGCTTACACGGGGCCGACCACCGTGCACAGGGGCCAGCCGGAACACTCAGAGCCAGTTCGTCCGGGAGGGTGAGCACGTGCCCGGGCCGAGGGAGCCGGTGGGCGCAGAACCAGCGCTGTCGTACTACGCCGCCCGCGCCGTCATCGGGACGCTCCGCCACGCCGGGCCCGCTGCGGGCGTCGCCGGGCGGGAGGCCGTCGTGCCGGGCGCGGTGGTGCAGCACCTGGCGGAGTGGCAGGCCAACCCCCAGGGCCTGGACCCGGAGTACTACTGCGGCCGGAGGGCCTGGCGGAGCGCGATCCTGGAGGAGACCGGCCGGCCCACCGTCCTGTCCCAGCGCGGCGGCCCGTTCTCCGTGTGACCGACGGCGGCGCTTCAGTCGCCGCGGACCACGCAGATACGGCCCTCGGCGACCGTGTCCCAGTCGATGGAAATCCGGAAGCGGGCGTGCACGGGCATCCCCCGGTGCAGGGTGATCTCCCCCGTCTCGTCCGCGAGGTAGTCCAGGGCCGCTCGCAGGTCGTCCGGCGCGAACCCCCTGGCGCGCGCGGAAGTATGTGCGCACGGTCTCGGCCGCTTGTGGTGCCGGCGGGTTGGTGACCGGGAACCGGCCCGGCCTAGGTATCGAGCAGTTTGGCGAGCCGGTGTGCCTCTTGGAGGAGTTGGAACACTTTGTGGTCTCCGCCGGGTTTGTCGGGGTGCCAGGACAGTGCTGCCGTTCTGTAGAGCCGGGGCACAGGCGTCGAGTCCCAGGCGGTGACTCCGGCGAGTTCGCGCAGCAGTGGCAGGGCCCGGCCGAAGGGGAGAGGGCTGGAAGCGCTGATGCTGTCGAACTCCGCGTGGAAGATCCGGATCCGTGCGGCCCGGATCCGCCGGGTTTCGGCTTCTCTGCGGCGGCGGTTGTACTCCTCGTGCCCCACCCGGTCGCGCCAGTCGGCCTGCTTGCAGGAATCCGAGCAGAAACGGGGAACCCGCCCCGGTAGCCGTGGGCGGCTCCAGCTCAGCCCGCACCGCGCACAGTCGAGACGCACTGATGCCACGCCCTGCTGCTCCTGCACCGAACGCACCCGCCGTGCCATGCGCTTGACTCCTTTGCTCGGTATTGCCCACATGTATCAGACGGCTGCCGGGCGCGTCAGGCGATCCCCTGATTCGTAACACGTGCCCGAATGCAGGAGCCGCACAGGCGCCCCTGCCCTGCCGCGAACGGAGGGTGATTTGTTCGGTTGTTGGGAGGGTGTGGCTGGCGGAATAATTCGTATTACGCTGCTACGGCTGCAGGGAGTGCTCCGGAGCCGGATTCCCTCAAAGGTCCTGATGAACTCGTACTGCTGGGAGTTTTCATGCAGCCCGGCGTGGCTTCGTTCATCTCTAGGAACAGCGTTTGTCGATGGGGTGCGGAGGCAGTTGGTGATCAACCGGCTCGGGAATGTCGACGAGAGATGACGGCACGTGTCCCGCTGAGGTGAAGGCTGGTCGGTCTCATGAACCTGGCGATCGGTAGGTTGTGCCGTCGAACGTTGAGTCGCCTGTTCAAAGGGGTGGGGCCGGGATGGAAGACCCAGAGATCACGATCAAGCTCACCCGCGACGAAGCGACGATCCTGTCGGACTGGCTGGAGCGGCTGCAGATGACCGACCTCAGCAACACGGTCGACGATCCAGCCGCATGGGCCCCGATCCATAGAATCGCTGGCCAGCTCGACAAGATGCTCCCCGTTCTGTTCTTCCCCGACTACGACGAGCGGCTCGAGGAAGCCCGACGCCGCCTGCGTCCCGTCGATGACGACAGCGCTGAAGACTGAGCCGATCGAATCCCGCGACAGGGCAGCACTGCCCGCGAATGCGGGTCGGCCTGCCGCCCATCAGGGCGGCAGGCCGTCGAGACAGGCAGTGGCAGACGTCAGCCGGCCTTGGCCGGCTCCTCAGCTCGGGCCCGGGTGCTGGCGAGGCGGTAAGAGTCGGTGCCGGTCTCGATGATGGTGCCGTTGAACGTCAGCCGGTCGACGATGGCCGCGCAGAGGCGGGGGTCGGTGAAGGTCTTGGTCCAGCCGCCGAACGACTCGTTGGAGGCGATGGCGACGCTGTTCTTCTCTTCGCGTTCGGTCAGGACCTGGAAGAGGAGTTCGGCGCCGTGGCGGTCGAGTTCCATGTAGCCGAGTTCGTCGATGCAGAGGAGATCGACGCGGCCGTAGCGGGCGATCGTCTTGTTCAGCTGCTTCTCGTCGGCCGCCTCGACCAGCTCGTTCACGAGCTTGGTGGCGAGGGTGTAGCGGACGCGGTAGCCCTTCATCGCGGCCTCGGTGCCCAGGGCGATCAGCATGTGGGACTTGCCGGTGCCGGAGTCTCCGATGAGGCAGAGCGGCTGGCTCTTCTTGATCCATTCGCAGCTGGCGAGGGTGTGGATGGTGGCCGGGTCGATGTTCGGGTTGGCGTCGAAGTCGAAGGACCGCAGGGACTTCTCCCGGGGGAAGCCGGCCGCCTTGATCCGCCGCTCCGACCTGCGGCGGGCCCGGTCGTCGCACTCGGCCATCAGCAGTTCGGCGAGGAAGCCGCGGTAGGTCATCTGGTCCTTCATCGCCCGGTCGGCAATGTCGGAGAACTCGTTGCGGATCGACGGCAGCCGCAGCAAGCGACAGGCGGAGTCGATCGCGGCGTCGGCGGCCTGCTCGGTCAAGCCTCGCTGTCGGGGCATGGTCACTGCGCTTCTCCCTCACGGTGGCCGCTGCCGCTGGTGCGGCGGCGTCGGAGCAACTGGTCGTAGTGAGACACCGAGGGCAGCGGCCTGGTGTCCGGCGGAAGATGCGCCAGACGCCACTCGTGCAGGGACGTCACCGTCGCCGGCGCCTGGCCGAGGGCCTGGGCATCCGGTGCGGGCTCGGTCTCGGCCTGGGCGGCCTTGCGGGCCTCCAGTGCGACCGCGTCCGCGGTCATCGCCCCGGCCCGCAGGGCTGCGGCCAGGCCGGCGACGACGTGTTCGTGCGTCATGTGGCGTCCGAGCAGCAGCACCTCGATCAGCGCGCGGGTGCCGTCCCGCTCGCCGTGGATCTTCATGGCCTGCGTCCACCAGGCGTCATGGACCGGGGTGAACTTGCCGGCCGAGCGGGCCTGTTCGAGAGCGGTCGAGCCGGGGAAGGCGCCCGGTTTGCGGACCAGGACCTCCAGGTAGTGGTCCAGGTCCAGGCGGACGGCGCCTTTGGCGATCAGCCGCTCGTGCCGGGCCACCTCCACGTTCTGGTCGTAAACCACCAGGTGAGAGGCGTGAAGGATGACCCGCACCCTCTTGCCGATCAGCCGGATGGGGACCGAATAGCGGTTCGTGCGGACCGGGATCTGACCGTAGCGGTCGACCCGCGGGGTGAACAGCCGCCCGGTCTCGAACGGCTCCTCCGGCAACGGCATCAGCAGCGGTCGTTCGAGCGCGAAGTCCTCGGCGATGGTCCGGGACCTGGAGCCGATCCGGCGGGCGTCGTCCTGCCGGTCCCACCGCTCGACCATCTCGTTCAGCTCGGCGAGCGAGGACACCTCGGGAACCGGAACGAAGTGGTTGCGGCGGAAGTAGCCGATCTGGCCCTCGACGCCGCCCTTCTCGTGGGCGCCCACGATGCCCGGGCGGCAGTAGAAGCTCTCGATGCCGTAGTGCGACTTGAACGCGATCCACCGGTCAGCTTCCACCCTCGCCCGGCTCAGCCCGAGCACGCGGGCAACGGCCGCCTTGAGGTTTTCGTAGCGGACCTTGGTTCGCGGGACCCCGCCCAGCGTCCGCAGCGCGTGGACGTGGCCTTCGAAGAACGCCTCCTGCCCGCAGGACGCGAACACGCGGTGGACGGCCTTGCCGGAGTACGACAGGCGGAAGGAGAACAGGTAGCAGGTCACCAGCTCGCCGGCGAGGCGGATCGTGACGTCGCCGAAGTCGACCTCCGCCTCATGCCCGGGCTGGTGCGTCTGCGGGACGAACGCCTGCAGCGGGGCCTTGCCCGACTCGACCAGGATCTCGGGCTTCCGGGCCGCGATGTAGTAGCGGACCATCCCGTAGGAGACGTCGGCGCCGTGTTCCTCGACGAGCCGGTGGAAGATCCGGGTGACCGTGTGCCGCTGCTTGCGCGGCGCGTCCAGGTCCGCCCGCAGGATCTCGTCGATCACCGACTTGTAGCGGTCCACTCCAGTCGCCCTCGGCGGCAGCTTCTTGCGCGGCTCCGGCCAGGACGAATCCAACGCCTTCCGCACCGTCCGCCACGTCACACCATGCTTGCGCTCAAGCTCCCGCATCGACATGCCGCCACGGTGGTCACGCCGGATCGCCGCGTACAGCTCGACCTTCGACATCCGCGGCATGACCAGCACCTTTCACCAGGAGCATCCCGATGCTGCCCTGGCAAGAACCCCAGTGCCTCCCGAACTCGTCGACATCACCCATCCGTGAAACAGGGCGCCTCCCAAACCCATCGACAAGCGACGTCGCTACTGCTCGATAAAGCCACCTGGCTTCGTTCACCTTCAGTGACAGCGTTTGTCGACCAGTTTGAGCAGCGGTTAGCGATCTCTGGGAGGAAAAGTCTTCACGAGTTTTGACGGCGCTTCGCGTCAGTGATCTTGGCCTGCGGTCCGTGCGGAGCAGTCGTGTCCGTCGCCGGGCAGGCCCATGACGTTCAGCACGGGTTCCTCGCCCTCGGGGATCTCGAAGGTGAAGTTCGCTCCTGACGCGATCGCCGTGAGCGAGCACTGGTTGCCGAAGGTCAGCGGAGCATGCGCCTTCCAGGAACAGCCGGCCCTGTCCAAGGCGGAAACGACGTCCGCGTGCTTGAGCCCTGCCGGGAAGGTGCCCGTCCCTCCGACAAGCGACGTCGCTACTGCTCGATAAAGCCACCCTCCCGCCCGGCATCCGGCCTCGGGCAGTGGAACTTGGCCCTCAGCGGCCAGGGGACGAGGCGCCGACCAGCTGGTGCAGTTCCGCGGCGGACTCGGACGCGAGCCGGTAGACGCCCTGCAGGCTGACGGAGCGCAGGAGTCTTCCGTCCACGATGTGCTTCAGGGTTCGTGTGCCCCGGCGGGAGGCGAATGTCAGCCGTTCCAGCAGTTCGGGCGGCACGAGCGTGTTGAATCCTAGGGGGAGCCCGGCAGCCCGAGCAGGACTTCGCTCACACATCCGGTCTTCAGAACCTTCCAGTCCAGCAGTTTGACGTAGTCGTCGTCGTGCAGCAGCGCTCCTGCGTCCTCGTACGGGAGGATCCGAGCCACCTCCATGGCTCCCAGCACATGCAGACGCGTGCGCAGGGCGCGCACCGGGTATATGCGGTCTCCCGGCTTAACGCCCGCCCGCACGAAGCTCGGCAGCGAAGAATGCGGACCGCCTAACAAGATCGTCGGACGCCGCCCGGAGTATCGGGTTTTCTCAAGCTCCCGGCACAGGTCATTGGTCCACAGTGTGGTGAAGGAGTTCGGCACGGTGTGACCGTACAGGCGGCCTCTGACAACCCCTCGACCCGACGGCCAGCCCCGGCCGCCGGACTACCCCGGCTCTGGGAGGTCCGCACCCCGACCGGAAGCGCACATACCGCAGTGGCGATCCTCACGGCCGCCAGCCGATGGGCTCGCGACGCCGGACGAGGCGGCATTTGCCTCTCCGGACCGCTGACCCCGGGGCCGGGCGGGATCCGGTGACTTACCGGACCAGCGACCTCAAGCACAAGGACTTTCCACCTTCCGGCGGACCTTTCCCGCCGAGGCCGCCGCCCTGCCACCCGGGACCGCGGCAGGCGTCGACCTGTGGGACCGCCTGCTGCCCAACCGTCACCCGCCTTCCCGTCCTGCGCGCGGTCCTCACCCACCAGCCGACTGCCCAGGTCCTCCTTGGGAAGCCGGCCTGCCAGGGCCGCGGGATCACTACCCTCACCCAGCTCCTGGACCAGCACCCCGACGCCCGGGTCGTCATGATGGCTGGAGGGGAAGGCCCACCCTTCCAGGACTGGTCCGGAAGTCGGGTCAACCTCAGCGGTGGTCTCCCGGAGGTGGCGGATCAGGGCGGTCATGCCGGGGTCGCAGGGCCGCCGACGGGCCGGTTGGCCGCGTCAGGCGACCATACGTTCAGCGTGTTCTTCTGCCCGTCGAAGGTGTCCGGGCCGGTCAGCGTGCCGGGGATGCGGTGGGGTGGCAGGAGGCTCCAGCAGGTGTGAGCGACCTGAGTCCAGCCGGTGAGCCTGGCCGGGTCGGCCCATGTGGTGGGGACGATGGTGTAGCCCACGGAGGGCAGCATCCGGGTCGCGTCCGTGAGGGGCGCGACGGGCTGGGCGCCGGTGCTCGCGGTCGGCTCGGGACGGAGGGCCGCCATTCCCCGCTGGACCTCGTCCTGATTGCCAACGTCGAGTCCAAGGAAGGACAGCTCAAAACGCCCGCCGCCGCTACGCCGTCCTCCTGTGGCGCCACGCCGCACACCTGCACGGGCAAGGCCGCGCGGAACATCGCCCGCCGCACCAGCCTCCCCACTGACTGATCGAACGCCGGACCAGTGGCGTGCCGGGGGTTGGCACACAGCGCATCAAGAAGCCTGTACCTTCACCGGGTCTGTCGCCGATTTTGTGACGAGGGTGGGTCAGTTCCGCAGGAGGATGTGGGTGCGGAGGAGACCGAGCTCGGCCCTGCCGTAGTCGGCGCGTTTGAGAAGTCTGACCCGCGTGACCTGTCCTTCTACCTGCCCCGAACTCCATGATGTGAACAGTCCGGCGGTGACCGCGTTGAAGTCGTGTAAAAGCCCGTCGGCGAACTGGGTCAAGCGGGGGAGGTCGTGCTGTTTGACCCGTGCGATCCAGACCGGCGAGGTCTTCTCCCCGGTGGTCGCGCATGAGGCTCGCGAACGATCGGACATGCTGGACGGCCGCGTCGAGTTCTGGGCAGGCGGCTCGGATCTCCTTCAGGCCGACGGCTTCGTCGGAGCGGAGTCGTTCGGGGCGGGTCATGATCCAGCGTAGGGCCCGACGGGGCTTGGGCAGTGCCGGTGGCGGAGGTGTGGTCACCGCGCCTTCCTTCAGGAGGCGGACATAGCGTCCCACCGCAGTTCGCTTGCCCCGAAAGCCCTGGTCGCGAACTTCGCGGAACAGTTGGCTGGCGTTGTGGCAGCCCTGGGTGAAGCGGTTGTAGCTGTAGGGCTTGTAGTGGTCCAGCTTGGTGCGGCGCTGTCTGACTTTGACCAGCAGTTCGTCGATGCTCGGGCCCGTGCGTAGGGGTGGACCGCGTAGCAGTCGAGCTCCCATGACCGCGTCCCGCGGCCTCCAGTCCAGGTGCCGCTGCTGAACTCGCGTAGCCAGTACCCCGGCCGCCGGGCGAGCACCGGAATAAAGCGACCGAATTCAGCCGAGTCGTTCTCGCATTCGCTTACGGCAGACAGTGAAAGTCCCCGAAGGGACTTGAAGATCTCCCCAGGGCAAGTCAATCTATGTCCCCCCGGAGAACGTTTGTTGGCAGCAGTCTCCTTGTCGGCTTCCCGTCGCTCAAGGAACAGCAGATCGTCAGAAGCTCGTTCTGGCTGACCTTCCAGAGCTCGGTTACCCATTTTTGGAGTGTCCCTCGTGCGCAAAATCTTCCTATCAGCGGTCCCTACGGCCAGGCCGAACGACGCGCCATCGATGAAGCAGCGCTGTATATAGCCGACGATCACCGGTTCGCTAAACCGGGAGTCCTCCGGACCATTGGTGGAGTTCGCGCGGGCTGTGCTTGGCGGTGGAGCCCCACGAACGTATGCCCGCTTCGTGTGAGTGCCGCATCAGCAGCTCCGGCACCTCCTTGTCTCGCTTCGCGGTGAGGCGCAGCGGGATCCTGCCGCTGACCGATTGCGCGCACCACCTATGTCTCCGGAAGGTACCCATGGCCCGTCCCCCCGCACTCAAACTCGCCGATGTACTCGCCGAGATCCGCATGAGCCCGTCGGCCTTCTACCGCCTCCGAGCCCGTGGCGATGCACCCCGAATGATAAAACTTCCGAACGGCGAACTGCGCTGCCGCCGCGCCGATCTCGACGCGTGGTGGGCTGCGTGCGAAAGGGAAACGCCTCAATGGCGATGAGCTACAAGGTCCGTTTCTGGGAAATACGCGAGAGGCCCAACCGTGAAAGAGGGTTCGAGGTCCGCTGGACGGTCAGCGGCCGGGAGAAGTCCGAGTCCTTCAGGACGAAGGGACTAGCGGAGAGCCGCCGCGCCAAACTGATGACCGCGGCCAGGGACGGTGAACCGTTCGACCTCCGCTCCGGCCTGCCCGCCTCCGAACTCCGCGCACTGAAACAGCGCACCACCTGGTACGCCCTCGCACGGGAATACATCGAACTGCGCTGGGACCGCACCCCGGGCAACACCCGCCGCACCCTCGCCGATGCCTTCGCCACGATCACCCCCGCCCTGGTCGAGCCCGGAGCCGTCTACCACCACCCACGCGTCCTGAGACGAGCCTTGTACTCATGGGCCTTCAACAAAAACGCCTGGAAGACCGAGCCCGCAGAGGAGTGGCAGGAGGCCCTGACCTGGCTGGAGCGGAACTCCCTGCCCGTGAGCGAATTGGAAGACCCCGACACCCTTCGCCGCGCGCTTGACGCCCTGTGCCGCAAACTCGACGGAACGGCAGCCGCGGCCAAGACCGTGAAGCGCAAGAAGGCTGCGGTGAACGAGGCCTTCGGCGTGGCCGTCGAACGCGGGTACTTCACCCACAACCCACTCCACGGGCTCCGCTGGACAGCACCGGAAGCGGCAGACGAGGTCGACCCGGACTGCGTCCCCAACCCCGCCCAAGTCGCCCGGCTGCTGGAAGCCGTCAGACACCTGCCCGGTCGCGGACCCCACCTGTACGCCTTCTTCGCCTGCATGTACCACGCAGCCATGCGCCCCGCCGAAGTCATCCATCTCGGCAAAGTCCAGTGCCGTCTACCTCCAACCGGATGGGGCCTGCTCAACCTCAAAGGCGGCGTCGTCACCGCCGGAAGGGAACGGACCGACAACGGCTCCGTCCACGAAATTCACCCCCTCAAACGACGCGCCGCCAAAGCCACCCGGCCCGTGCCCATCCCACCCGTACTCGTCCGCATCCTGCGCGAACACATCGAACAGTTCGGCGTCGCACCCGACGGCCGCATTTTCCGCAACGCCAAAGGCAACTACATCGACGCCTCCGCCTACGGCATCACCTGGAACCGGGCCCGCGAAGCCACCCTCACCCTCGACGAACATGCCCTCGAAATCGCCAAACGACCTTACGACCTCCGGCACGCCGGAATCTCCTTCTGGCTCGCCTCCGGCGTCGACCCCGCCGAATGCGCACGCCGCGCCGGCCAGAGTATCCAGGTCCTCTTCCGTCACTACGCTAAATTTTCCTGGCCGAGACGCGCGACCACGCCAACCGGCTCATCGAGGACTCCATGCGGCGCTGGGAGGGCACCTCGGAGGCCGATGAGGGCCGGTTAACTGGCCACTGGCCCGGAACGGCCCCGGAACAGCTGGTCAGAGGTGGGATACAGGTGGGAGAAACCGGGAGCAGCGCCGGATTCCGACTCGCCGCGTAGAAGTGCGTCACGAAGGACGCCTGCCGGGGAAAAACCCTGGTCGAGCGCCCCTTCTTGACGTCTAGAAGAAGCCCAGCGATTTCGGCGAATACGACACAAGCAAGTTCTTCGTCTGCTGGTAGTGCTCCAGCATCATCCGGTGCGTCTCGCGTCCGTAGCCCGACTGCTTGTAGCCGCCGAAGGCCGCGTGCGCCGGGTAGGCGTGGTAGCAGTTGGTCCAGACCCGGCCCGCCTGGATCGCCCGGCCCGCGCGGTAGGCGGTGTTGATGTCGCGGGTCCACACTCCGGCGCCGAGGCCGTACAGCGTGTCGTTGGCGGTACGGATCGCCGACTCGAAGTCCGAGAAGGAGGCGACGGCGACGACCGGGCCGAAGATCTCCTCCTGGAAGATCCGCATCCGGTTGTCGCCCTCGAAGATGGTCGGCTGGACGTAGTAGCCGCCCGCGAGTTCGCCGTCGTACGTCACGGGCTCGCCGCCGGTGAGGACCTTGGCGCCCTCCTGACGGCCGATCTCCAGATAGGAGACGATCTTGCGGAGCTGCTCCTCGGACGCCTGGGCGCCGATCATGGTGGCGGTGTCGAGGGGGTGGCCGGTGGTGATCTTCTCGGTACGGGCGACGCCCGCGTCGAGGAAGTCCGCGTAGTGGCCCCGCTGGACCAGGGCGCGGGACGGGCAGGTACAGACTTCGCCCTGGTTGAGGGCGAACATGGTGAAGCCCTCCAGGGCCTTGTCGCGGAGGTCGTCGTCCACGGCCCAGATGTCGTCGAAGAAGATATTGGGGGACTTGCCGCCCAGTTCCAGGGTGACCGGCCGCAGATGCTCGGCCGCGTACCGCAGGATCAGCCGTCCCGTGCTGGTCTCCCCGGTGAAGGCGATCTTGGCGACCCGGGGGCTGGAGGCCAGCGGCTTGCCCGCCTCCTCGCCGAAGCCGTTGACGATGTTCACCACACCCGGCGGCAGCAGATCGGCGATCAGGCTCATCCAGAAGTGGATCGACACGGGCGTCTGCTCGGCGGGTTTGAGGACGACCGCGTTGCCCGCCGCCAGCGCCGGGGCCAGCTTCCAGGCCGCCATCAGCAGCGGGAAGTTCCAGGGGATGATCTGCGCCACCACGCCCAGCGGTTCGTGGAAGTGGTACGCGACCGTGTCGTCGTCGATCTGGCTGAGTGAACCCTCCTGGGCCCGGAGCGCGCCCGCGAAGTAGCGGAAGTGGTCGATGGCCAGCGGGATGTCGGCCGCCAGGGTCTCGCGTACCGGCTTGCCGTTGTCCCAGCTCTCGGCGACCGCCAGCGCCTCCAGCCGCTCCTCCATCCGGTCGGCGATCCGCAGCAGGATCCGCGCCCGTTCGGCCGCCGGGCGCGCGCCCCAGGCGGGCGCCGCCGCGTGGGCGGCGTCGAGGGCCCGCTCGACGTCCTGGGCCGTGCCACGCGCCACCTCGGTGTAGGGGCGCCCGTCGACGGGGCTCGGATTCTCGAAGTAGCCGCCCTGGGCGGGGGCGACGTACTCCCCGCCGATCCAGTGGTCGTACCGTGCCTGTAAGGAGACGTCCGAGCCTTCGCTGCCGGGGTTCGCGTATCGGGGCATTCCCAGCCTCCCGGGGAGGTGCCGCCCGCCGCTGGACGGCGTTCCCCGGGAGGCTAACGGCGGTGGGGTTGCGAGGCCGTTGCGGGGGCGCGCCCGACCGCCGCCGTACGCCCCCGGATCACGCCCGCTGCCACCGGTCGATCTCCCGGACCCGGGCGAGGGCCGCGGCCCGCCGGGGGCCTTCGAGCGCCGACGCCAGCGCCTGCCAGACCGTCAGATCGTCCTCGCCCCAGTGGCTGTACGCCCAGTCCCCGAGCAGCCCCGGGTCCGACCGGGCGATCAGCGCCGCCCGCAGCTGGTCCGCCAGCCGGCGGCGGGTCCGGACCACCGCGGGCGCCTGGGAGGACGGCAGCAGCGGTCCGGTGTACGCGCTGAGGGCACCGGAGACCGCGCCCGACGCCAGCCGCCGGGCCACGGTCCCGAAGTCGGAGTCGACCCGGGCCGCGAGCCGGTACGGGCGCGAGCGCAGCAGCTCGGGCCCCAGGATCCCGCGCAGCCGGGAGAGTTCGGCCCGGAGCGTCACGGGCGTCACCGACTCGTCCTCGTACAACTCCGTCAGCAGCTCGTCCCCGCCGATGCCGTCGGGGCGGGAGGCGAGCAGGACGACGATCTCGCTGTGCCGTCGGCTCAGCCGGATCTTGCGCCCCTCCGCCACCAGCAGCGCCTCGTCGTGGCCGAGCGCCGACAACTGGACGATCCCGGCCGCCGGGGGCGGGGCGAGCAGCGCCAGCTGAGTTTCGGCGGCTCGGGCGACCGCCGTGACGAACGCCAGGCTGTGCGGATGGGCCAGCCGGTCGCCGCCGGTGATGTCGACGGCCCCCAGCACCCGTCCGGTCGCCGGGTCGTGGACCGGCGCCGCGGCACAGGTCCACTGCTGGACGCGGCGGCAGAAGTGCTCGGCCGCGAAGACCTGCACCGGCCGGTCGACCGTGATCGCGGTGCCCGGCGCGTTCGTCCCGGCCACCGCCTCCGCCCAGCGGGCGCCGGGGACGAAGTCCATGGCCCCGGCCCGGTCCCGGGTGGCGGAAGGACCGTCCACCCAGAGCAGCCGGCCGCCCGCGTCGCAGACCGCCACCAGATGGTCGCCGTCCCTGGCGTAGGGCTCGGTGAGCTCGCGGACCAGCGGCATCACCCGGGCCAGGGGATGGCCCTCCCGATAGGCGATCAGCTCGTCGTCGGCCAGCTCGACGCCCACCATGCCCTCCGGGCTCACCCGGGCCCGGGCGGAACGCCGCCAGGAATCGGCCACCTCGGGTCGGACCGGGCGCTCGACCCGGCCCGCCGACAGATACGCGTCGTACGCCCTGCGCAGTTCGGCGATCCGCTCCCCAGGATCGGTGCCGGGTTCCAGGGCCACCCATGAATCGCTCAACTCGGCCTCCCAGACACCCATCGTGACCGAGCCGCGCGGGTGCGACAAGCCACTGACACGCCCTCAGCAACGATCCGTTCACGGGCCGTCACCGCTCGGCGCGGCCCGGTGCCGTGGGACGTACCCGGAGGCCACGGGCGCGACACCGGATCGCGGCCGAAGAGATACCACTCGCGTGAGTGATGATTCGTTCGCGCGTGCGAACCGAATGGCGTGGGGTGGTGCGGGGCGGACGGCCGGTCAGGCGAAGTTCACCAGCCGGATGTACCGCACCCAGTCCCAGTGCGGCCCCGGATCCGTATGGGTGGCCCCGGGCACCTCGTGGTGGCCGATGATGTGCTCCCGGTCCTTGGGGATGCCGTGGCGGTCGCAGATCGCGGCGGTCAGCGCCGCCGACCGCTCGTACAGGGCATGGGTGAACCAGACCGGCCAGTCGACCCAGCCCTCGTGCTCGATCCCGATACTGCGGGTGTTGTACGACCAGCTGCCCGCGTGCCAGCCGATGTCCCGCTCCCGGACGCACTGGGCGATCCGGCCGTCCGCCGATCCGACCACGTAGTGCGCCGACACCCGCCGGGCAGGGTCCTGGAAGATCCGTACCGTGTCCTCGAAGGTCTCCTGCGCGACATGGACGACCACCCGGTCGATCCGGTACGACGACGGGCGGCTCGACACCGTGAAGTTGGCGGACGCGGCGGGGCGCCACACCGCGCCGGGCTGGTCCGCGGCGGCGATACGGGTGAGATCGGACGCCGCGCGGGCGGTACCCGCCGACGGCAGCGCGCCGGCGGCGGCGGCCGTCAGCGCGGCGGCCGACCGGAGCAGGTCTCGACGGTCCATGGGCTCTCCTGAGGGGCGGAAGCGGGTGGCCGCCGAACGGCGCGGGGCCGCCCCGAGGATCTCGTGTCGTCGGCCGGTTCGCCCGCAGGCCGACACCATCGGGTGTCATCCGTCACGAACACGGCGGAACGTGCCTCTCACCCGACGGGCCGATGAGCGGTCTGGTCCCGGGCCGGTCCGGCGGGAGGCACTGGGCCGGTCCCGGCCGGTCCGGCCCGAGCGGATCCACCGTACGTCCGGCGGGGGCCGCGCGGAAGACGGCCGGTGCCACCTTGTACGGCACAACGACCTCTGTCCACAGGGGAGTTGGCGTGCCGACCAGGTCGTTGCCCCGGCGGATCGCGCCGTGCCCCCGGGGGCGTGGGGGAGCCGTGCGCGCCGCCCACGCACGCCGGGGGCGGCAGTTGGCCGGCGTGCTCCCTCCGGCGTGCCCCGAGCCGCCCGCGCGCGGAGACGGCGTCACGGCGCGCCCCGGCGCGCCCCGGCGCGGTGCCCGCCGTCAGACGCCCGCGCGCGGGCTGCCGAGCGCCGTGAAGTCAGCCCGGCACCTCGGCACCCCGGAGGCCCGGGACCGGGAACCGCGTACGGCCGCCCGCCCACGCGACCCCCGAGTCCCCGGCATTCACCGGGCCGGTGCGCTCAGTCGCCGTCCCCGGCCGGAGCTCCGGCCGCCGCGAGCGCCGCCTCCGGGTCGCGCTCCGCCGGACCCGCCGGAACCCAGCGCGCCCGCTCCTTCCGGTACGGCCACCACCGCCCGTCGGGGCCGTACCGCAACTGCGCGTCGGCGCCCACGACCGTCCACCGGCCCGGACCCGCCGACCGCAGCTGAGGACGGTCCGCCGCCGACTCCCAGGAACCGTCCAGGGCCGCCGACGCCCGCGCCAGCTCAACGGCGTCCGGGGACCAGCCGTCGCCCAGGACGGCCAGCGCCACCGGGCCGCCCGTCCGCCACGCCCGTACCGCCAGGTCCAGTTCGGCCCGGGTGCGCCCGGTCGCGGCGGCCAGCCGGCCCGAGACCACCGAGCCCGGACCCGGCCCCCCAACGGCGGCCGCCAGCCGTACCGCGTCCTCGTCGAACGACGGCTCCGGCTCCACGGGCCGGTCCGCGTGCCCCTCGGCCAGCGCCTCCACCAGCAGCCGGTGCGCCCGTACGGCCGCGTCCGAGGCGAGGAACTCCAGCCCGTCCGGGTCGACCCCGGGCACCGGATCCGTCTCCGTGTCCAGGGACGGCGGCAGTCCGGGCTCGTCCGGCACCGACGGCGCGGCGGGCAGCGGCGGCAGGATGTCCCCGGCCGCGAACGCCTCCGCCGCGGGCACCCCCGCCACGGCCGGCCCGGCGTCGGGCCCGCCACCCGCGGCGCCGGACGCGGCCCGGGCCGTACTCCGGGTCTGGAGTTCGTCCAGCAGCCGCCGCTCGGCCCGCCCCCGCATCAGCAACAGCACAAAGGGATCCTGGTCCAGCAGCCGCGCCACCGTGTAGCAGAGGGCGGCGGCGTGCGGACAGAGATCCCACGAGCCGCAGTCGCACTCCGGCTCCAGATCGCCCGTCCCCGGCAGCAGCTCCACCCCCGCCGTCGCCGCGTCCTCCACCAGATGCGGCGGCATCTCCCGGTCCAGCAGGGCGGCGATATGGCCCGCCCGGTCCACCGCGGTGTCCAGGAACCGGTCCCAGTCGCCGTCGCCCAGCTCCTGGAGCAGTACGTCCACCCGGTGCCGGGTGCCGTCCCGGTCCCGTACCACCGCGGTGATCCGCCCCGGGCGCACCGATACGGCGCCCACCGCCCCGCCCCGGGCGTACCTCCGGCCCTTCTTCAGCTGCTCCGAGTCGAGGGCCGTGGCCTCCAGAGCCCCGATCCAGGACCGTCCCCACCAGCTTTCGGCGAAGCCCCGGCCGCGCACCGGCGGCAGCGCCGCGAAGGTACGTTCCGCCCCGGGCGCCGCCCCGCTTCCGTCGTCGTACGACTCGGTCTCCGTCATCTCCGCCATTTCGTCGGGCTCGTCGGCGTCGTCGGCACAGGTGTCGTCCATGGGTGACATCAGCGGTCGGCCCCTCCTCGCAGCTCCACCAGATCCGCCAGTTCGGCGTCGGTGAGTTCGGTCAGCGCGGCCTCCCCCGCCCCGAGCACCGAGTCCGCCAGCTCCCGCTTGCGGACCAGCATGTCCGCGATCCGGTCCTCGATGGTGCCCTCCGCGATCAGCCGGTGGACCTGCACCGGCCGGGTCTGGCCGATCCGGTAGGCCCGGTCCGTGGCCTGGGCCTCGACCGCCGGATTCCACCAGCGGTCGTAGTGCACCACATGCTCGGCCCGGGTCAGGTTCAGTCCGGTGCCCGCGGCCTTCAGCGACAGCAGGAACACCGGGACCTCCCCGTTCTGGAACCGGGCGACCATCGCCTCCCGTTCCGGTACCGGCGTACCGCCGTGCAGCAGCTGCACCGGGATGCCACGGGCCGTCAGATGGCCTGCCAGCAGCCGGGCCATGGCCACGTACTGGGTGAAGACCAGGACGCCCGCCTCCTCGGCGAGGATGGTGTCCAGCAGCTCGTCCAGCAGTTCGAGCTTCCCCGAACGGCCCGGTACCACCGGCCGTTCCTCCCGCAGATACTGCGCCGGATGGTTGCAGATCTGCTTCAGGGCGGTCAGCAGCTTGACCACCAGACCGCGCCGCTCCATGCCGTCCGCGCCGGCGATCGCGGCCAGCGTCTCGCGCACCACGGCCTCGTAAAGACCGGCCTGTTCCGGCGTCAGCGACACCGCCCGGTCGGTCTCGGTCTTCGGCGGCAGCTCCGGCGCGATCCCCGGATCCGACTTGCGGCGGCGCAGCAGAAACGGCCGGACCAGGGCCGCGAGCCGGGCCGCCGCGACCGGGTCGCCGCCCTCGGCGGCCCGCGCGTAGCGGGTCCGGAACCCGCCGAGCCGGCCCAGCAGCCCCGGGGTCGTCCAGTCGAGGATCGCCCACAGCTCGGAGAGGTTGTTCTCGACGGGGGTGCCGGTGAGGGCCACCCTGGCCTTCGCGCCGATCGTCCGCAGGCTCCGCGCGGTCGCCGAGTACGGGTTCTTGACGTGCTGGGCCTCGTCGGCCACGACCATGCCCCAGGGGACCGACGCCAGCCGTTCGGCGTCCAGGCGCATCGTGCCGTAGGTCGTCAGTACGAAACCCGCCCCGTCGCCGTCGCCGTCACCGGTGAGGCCGTCGAGATCGCGGACCGCGCCGTGGAACCGGCGGACCGGGGTCCCCGGGGCGAACCTCTCGACCTCCCGCTGCCAGTTGCCCATCAGGGACGTCGGACAGATCACCAGGGTGGGACCGGCGGCCGACGGATCGGTCTGCCGGTGGAGATGGAGGGAGATCAGGGTGATGGTCTTGCCGAGCCCCATGTCGTCGGCGAGACAGCCGCCGAGACCGAGGGACGTCATCCGGTGCAGCCAGTTCAGCCCGCGCAGCTGGTAGTCGCGGAGCGTCGCCGCGAGTGCGGCGGGCGCCGCGATCTCCGGCTCCCCGCCCTCCGGGTCGGCCAGCCGGTCGCGCAGCCGGGCCACCCACCCCGACGCGTCGACGTCCACCCGGCGGCCGTCCACCTCGGCCGAGCCGGTGAGCACGGCCGCCAGGGCGTCCACCGGTGTCACCTTGCGGTCCTGGCTGCGCCGGGCCCGGCGCACCTCCTCCGGGTCGACCAGGACCCACTGGTCCCGCAGCCGGACCAGGGGGCGGCCCGCCTGCGCGAGCCTGTCCAGCTCCGCACGGGTGAGCGCCTGCCCGCCGACGGCGAACCGCCAGTCGAAGGAGAGCAGGGCGTCGGCGGAGAGGAACGACGGCAGACCGGACTCGTCGTCGCCCCGGGGCCCGCCGCGTGCGCCGCCGTCGCCCTCGTCGCCGTCCGGGGGGCCGACGACGGCGCGCGCGACCAGACGACGCGCCATCCGCCGGGGCCAGTGGACCTGGACGCCACCGGCCGCCAGGGCCCGCGCGGCGTCGCCGAGCAATTCGGCGATCTCCTCGTCGGCGAGGTCGATCGCGTCCGGTACCGCCGCGTGCAGCAGCGGGGTCAGCGGCGCCCAGGAGCGGGCGGCCCGGCGCAGGGCCAGCAGGGCGTCCATCCGGGCGCGCGGACCGAAGGACGTGTCGCCGCCGCCCGCCCAGACGTCGGCGGCGTCGAGCACCACGGCCGGATCGGCGACGCTGTGGATCTGGAGTACGGCCCGGAAGCCCGGTTCCGCCTCCGGGTCCCCGCCGTCGGCGGTGACCGTCTCCACCCGCAACGACAGCCGTACGCCCGCGTCGTGACCGGCCGCGATGTCCGCGGCCCAGGCCCGGGCCCCCGGCATCTTCCGGGGCTCGTCAGCCGCGAAGGCGGGTCCGCCGAGCGCCGCGGCCGCGGCGGGGGTACGGGTCAGGGAGTCCGCGACCGCGTCCGCGAACGACCGCACCAGCCGCTCCGGTTCGGGCAGCAGCAGGGGTCCGGAGCCGTCGTCGCCGCCGGGAATGAACGGGATCGCGTGCGCGGCCGGGGGCATCGAGGCGGCGAGTACCCGGACGGCCTCGGCGTCGGCCGGGGTCAGCGGGCCGGCCCGCCAGGCGTCGTGGTCGGCGGGGCTCAGACCGGGCAGCAGCAGCCCCCGGGCCGTGAACTGGAGCGCCAGGACGGTCGCGGCGCCCCAGAACGCCGCCGAGGGCGACGCGTCAGGGTCCGTCCTGGCCCGGGTCAGCACCGGCAGGGCGTCCCGGACGGAGAGCGTCACGGCGTCGACGGCGCACGGCCGGATGTCGTCCGTCACGACGGTGACCGGCTCGACGGTTCCGGCGGAATGGGACGGCGGGGTGCCGTCCGGCCGCCAGAACGCGAATCGCCCCGTACGCGCGGGATCACCGGGGAGGAAGGTGACACGGCAGTGGGCGGGGTCGACCGCGAGCCCCGAAGGCGAGGACGAGGGCCGGGCGGAGGGTGCGGCGGGCGTCAGGCGGGATCCGTCGGCCGGTGAGGGTGATGCCGCGGAGGGTCTGTGCACAGTGATATCCGGATTCCTCAAATTTGACTACCGGGGGATGGAGTCGTTGATTGTACTTCGGCATCACCCCGGCTGGGGGATTGATCGTCGTGATATCCGTCACTTGAGTGGAGGGGTGGTGCGGGCGGCGGAGCCGACGACGGTCTACCCGGCCGGAGAGCGGAGTCGCCGGGGTGCCGCCGGCGGACATCGGCGCCGGGGGCGGCCGGCCTCCGGCGGGGGTGGCGCTGGCTACACCCCCGCGGTGGGGGTTCCCCCGGAGGAGGCCGGGGGCTGGCGTCATGGTTCCCGGCCCGTCCCGGGGCCTACGTTTCCTGTGTCGGCGCCGAGCGGCCCGATCCCCTTCCCCGACCTGTACCGGGCCCTGCGCGGCGCCCTCACGGGCCGGGGCCGGTTGCCCCGTCGCCTCGTCCGTCCCCGCCTTCACGGCCTTCCTGTCCGTCACGCCCCCCCCGACATCCGTCACGCCCACGGCATCCGTCACGCCGACGACGCCCGTCACCTCGGCACCGGCCTGTCACCCGAGGCGGCGGCAGGGGCTCCCGCGACCCCGGGCGCCCCATCGCGGACCACCGCCTGCCGTCGCCGCCCCCTGCCGATCCCGCCGACCCTTCGAGACCGGAGAGCCCCATGTCCCAGGCCACCGTCGCCGCCACCCCGCCGCCGCCCCCGGACCTGCCCGCCCCGCCCGGCGGCGGCCCGGGCGGTACGGAGCCGGGCTGCGGCGGCCCCCGCCGCCCCTCCGGCTCCGGCAGCGATTTCGCCCCGCTCCTCCGCACGGTGCGGGAGCAGGGGCTCCTGGAGTACCGGACGGGCTGGTACGTCCGCGGAATCGCGGTCAACCTGCTCGGTATCGCCGCCGTGATCACCGGGATGGCGCTGACCGGCGGCTCCTGGTGGGTGCTGCTGCTCGCCCCGGCGCTCTCCCTGCTCTGCGCCCGTGCCGCTTTCGTCGCCCATGACGCGGGCCACTCGCAGATCACCGCCGACCGTGGGACCGGCCGGCTGATCCAGTTGCTGCACGCCAATGTGCTGCTCGGGGTGAGTCAGGAGTGGTGGAACGACAAGCACAACCGCCACCACGCCAACCCCAATCACATCGACAAGGATCCCGACGTCGCCGCCGACGTCCTCGTCTTCACCCAGGAGCAGGCCGTGGACCGCGGCGGCTTCCGGGGCTGGCTCACCCGGCACCAGGCATGGCTCTTCTTCCCGCTGACCACCCTGGAGGCGGTCGCCCTCAAGATCTCCGGCTTCCGCGGGGTCTTCGGGCGGAACGGACTGTTCCGGTCGGCCCGTGCCCGGTGGACCGAGGGCGCCCTGCTCCTTCTCCACGTGGTGCTGTATCTCACCCTGCTGTTGACGACCATGCCGGTGGGACAGGCCGTCGTCTTCGCCCTGGTCCACCAGATGGTGCTCGGACTCCATCTCGGGATGGCCTTCGCCCCCAACCACAAGGGCATGGAGATGGTCGGCGAGGAGAGCGGCCGGGGTCTTGGGCATCTGCGCCGCCAGGTGCTCACCTCCCGCAACGTCCGGGGCGGAGCGGTCACCGACTGGCTGCTGGGCGGCTTGAACTACCAGATCGAGCACCATCTCTTCCCGAGCATGCCCAGGCCGCACCTGCGGCTGGCCCAGCCGCTGGTACGGGCCCACTGCCGGACGCTCTCCCTGCCGTACACGGAGACCGGGCTGATCGAGTCGTACCGCCGGGCGCTCTCCCATATGCACGAGGTCGGCGAACCGCTGCGGACGGACGGATAGTGGAACTGCGGCACGAGTCCGCACGTTCCACCGGACAGGAGCGGCCGAGGCCGCGCGAGGAGGCGCCGAGATGTCGACACGTACGAAGATCGTCGTAGGCGGCGTAGCCGTCGGCCTGCTGCTGATCCCCTTCATCGGATTCTGGTGGGCCCTGCTGGTGGTCCTGGGCGTACCCGCCGCCGCCTATCTGGCTCTGGATCCCGGCCAGCGCCGCAGGCTGCGGAGGATGAGCCGCAAGGAACTCAACCGCTGACGCGGTCCCGGGCCCCCGGTCGTCGCGACCGGGGGCCCGGGCATGCCCGCGTGCCACCGCCCGCTCACTGTCCGCCGCCCAATGCCCGAGGCTCGACGCCCGGCACCTGCCGATGTGCCGTCCGTCCGTCCGTCGGTGGCGGCCGGCTGCCCGCCGTCTCGCCGCCCGCCGTACACCGGTCGCCGCGCCCGCCGAGGCGTACCGCGCCGGGAATGGGTGTACCGGTGCCGTCGCGGGCCCCCCTGTGCCGGGGCCGGGGGAAAACGCAATCCCATCGCGGTGCCTTGAGGTGTTCCGCCGGGCGGGGTAACGGGAGGTGTCCCCGAGAAGACATCCGGAGAAATCCCGGTGTACATCCCATCTGCGCCCCGTCGTCGCGCTCCGGATTTCCCGGTACGAGCGTTCCGCCGCGATGGCCGGAAAATGTGGTCGCCCCGCCCGGAAAGCGCCGTGATCGCGGTCACGCGGCGGAACGATGACACCGTTGTCCGGCGCGCCCGGTGAATTCGCCGGAGCCGCCTCGCCGGCGCGGCCTCGGAGACGCGCCCGACACCCCCCGCTGAGCAGGAGCGACCCCGGGGCCGGAGGATCCACCGCCACCGGCCGGGTGAAGCCGGGAAATCGGCCAGGGTACGGGGCCGCCGTCTTCCCGGCCGCAATTCACGCCTCCCGGCCCGGCGGCGCGCCCGGGGCGAGGGTGATTTTCCCCGGCGCCCGTCGGAGGATATTCCAGCGGCTTCCGGTTGAGGTGCCGCGAGCGTCGCGGTTTCCCTGCTGGTGCGAGGCCGGGAAGTCCGTTCGGAGGTGTCCCGTCCGCCGCGTGGAATATGCCGGACGGATACACGGGGCGCGACACTTCGATTCGGTGACACGGCAACACCTTGCTCTGCGCTCTGGTGTGCGAAAAGCTGGCGTTCGACACGGGGAAACGCGCGCACGGGAGGGGAACAACCATGCCGCTGGACAAGGGACTCGACTGGCTGCTCGACGATCTGACGCAGCGCGTCGAACACATCAGACACGCCCTGGTGCTGTCCAACGATGGTCTGGTGACGGGGGCGAGTACGGGTCTCGCCCGCGAGGACGCGGAGCATCTCGCCGCGGTCTCCTCCGGTCTGCACTCGCTCGCCCGGGGCTCGGGCCGGCATTTCCGGGCCGGCCGGGCCCGTCAGACGATGGTCGAGTTCGACCACGCCATCCTGTTCGTCACCGCGGCGGGCGACGGCAGTTGCCTCTGTGTGTTCAGCGACGCCGACGCCGACATCGGACAGGTCGCGTATGAGATGACCCTGATGGTGAACCGGGTGGGCGAACATCTGAGCGTGGCCGCCCGGCAGCCCGGGGCGACCCCTTCCGACGTGCGCTGACAGCTCGTCGGCAGGGACGGAAGGACCGGCCCGCGGACACGTCGGCGCCAGGCCGGCGGCGGACCGCCCGGAGTTGTCCACAGGCTCCCGCGAGCGATGCGATACGGAGTTACGGTCGTCACTCACCGTATTCGTACTCACACGGGGGAGAGGATCACCATGACCGGACAGCACCCTGCCGCGCCCGGGCACCGGACCGGAGACGGCGGGCGTACGGCCGCCGGAGCGGCGGACGGGACGCGGCATCGGCCGGAGCGGACGACGGAACACGGGACGCCCGTCATCGCGGGGCAGCCCGGCGGAGCGCTCACGGCGACCGGACGCGCCGCGGCCGGACCGGAAGCCCGGCCCGGCGGGCCCGGACTCACCCCAGGCGGCGCGGGCCGTGCGCTCGGGCTGCGGCCGGCCGAGTGCGAACTCGCCGTCCAGCTGGGCTCCGTCCGCGCCACCCGGGACGTGCCCGGCGGCCCGCTGAGGATCAGCCGGGAGGAGATCGCCCGGCTCGGCGCGGGGGACCTGGCGAACGAGGTGCGACGGCGGGTCCGCACCGTCGACACGACCACGGGCGCCGAACTGATCTCCATCAGCCCCGAGCGGTTCACCCGGCTCGCCCGGACGGGCCATCTCGTCCCCGTCCGCTTCTACCTCAACCGGTACCGCTCGGTGGTCTGGCACTATCTCGCCACCGAAGTGGAGGCATTCGCCCTGGCCGAGCCCGGACTGCTCACCGGACGCGCCGAACCGGCGCTCCGGGCACGGCTGGAGCGGGGCGAGGACCGGCGCCCCGCGAACTGGCGCGGCAAACGGCTCGGACTGCTGCTGCGGATCGCCGCCGACCCCTGGGAGCGGGCCGCGGTCGCCGCCGCGTTCCTCGATCCCTTCGGTGTCGCCGATCTGGTGCCGGACCCTTATGAGCGGTCCCACCTCGGCACCCTGCGGCCCGAAATCGCGGGATACCGCCCCACGTCGCCCGCCGCCCTGGCCGTCACGGAGCGGCTGACCAGGGCCGACGGGCCCGATGAGATCGCCTGGTATCGCGCCCTGCTGGGCCAGGAGCTGGCCGAGGCCAGAAGGGCCCGGCCCGCACCCCGTCCGACCACCCGGACGTCCCGGCCCGGCGGCCCGCCCGGAACCCGGAGGCGCGACCCCGGCTCCGGTTCCGGCCTCCCGGCACCGTCCATGAGCGACCGGACCTCGTGGACCGGCTGCGTACCTTCCCCGGCGGGCTGGGCACCGCCTTCGGGTACGGCGAAACCGTCCGTGACCATCAGGCCGGAGCCAACGGACCGACCCACCCCGTCGGGCCCGCGGACCCGGCCCCAGCCCCGGCCGGCGCCCGTACGGCCCCTGTCCCGGGGCCGCAGGCTGCTCGCCGCCCTGCGGCCGGGCAGCCGCAAGCGCCCGGCGCCGGGCCCGAGGGCCCGCCGGGGCGAGGGTGGAGCGGATCAGTGCTGAGCGGCGCCGCGTGGACCGAGGGCCGCCGACTGCACGGTGGCCCCGCCCCCCTCCTGTACGGCCTGCACCACCGCCTGGTGCAGCGCACGGCTCGCGTCCTCGGACACACAGGGCGTGGGGCTGCCCGACAGGGTGAACCAGTCGGACGCGCCGCTGTACTGCACGGCGACGCGCGCCTCACCACCGGCCCAGGTGGTGTGCACAGTGAGATCCCCGGTCAAAACGCCGACTTCGTCGGTGAGCACTCCTCCGCGCCCGGAATACACTCCGGTCGTCGTCCACGATGCCCAGCTCATCCTTCCAGACTCGCACCACCGCGACGAATACGCGACCGTTGCGTGCCCCCGGCGGCCGGAACAGCGCGCTCGGACACCAACCGGCGACGGTGTCCGGCGCCCCCGGCGACCGAACGGACACCCTCCGTGTAGCGCACCTGAGGGCCCGGTTAAGAAATCCTCGATGGACGTCGCGGGCCCGGCTGGGCAGATTGGTCCCGTCGTCCCGCGCGCCCACACCTCTGACCGGACCTGTCACGGTTTGCGGTGTCCGTCCAGGCTGCCGCAGCCTGGCACTGACCAGAGCCGCGCCCCGTCCCCCATCGCTGGAGCCGCCCGATGAAGGCCCTTGTCAAACAGCACGCGGAGCCCGGACTCTGGCTCGTCGACGTCCCCGAACCGGAACCGGGGCACGGCGACGTACTGATCAAGGTGCTCCGTACCGGTATCTGCGGTACCGATCTGCATATCCGCAACTGGGACAACTGGGCCCGCGGGGCCGTCGCCACCCCGAGGATCCTCGGCCACGAGTTCGTCGGCGAGGTCGCCGCCGTCGGCCCCGACGTCGCGGATATCGCCGTCGGCGACCTGGTGAGCGGGGAAGGCCATCTGGTCTGCGGAAAGTGCCGCAACTGTCTGGCCGGTCGCCGCCATCTGTGCCGCAGCACCATCGGTCTCGGCGTCGGACGGGACGGCGCCTTCGCGGAGTACGTGGTGCTCCCGGCCGGAAACGTATGGGTCCATCGCACCCCCGTGGACCTCGACGTCGCCGCCATCTTCGACCCCTTCGGGAACGCGGTGCACACCGCGCTCTCGTTCCCCCTGGTGGGCGAGGACGTTCTGATCACCGGTGCCGGACCGATCGGGATCATGGCCGCGGCCGTCGCCCGGCACGCCGGCGCCCGCCATGTCGCGATCACCGACATCAGCGACGCCCGGCTGGAGATCGCCCGCAAGGCCGGGGCGCATCTGGCGCTCAATGTCTCCGAGCACTCCGTCGCCGAGGCCCAGCGCCGACTCGGGCTGAAGGAGGGCTTCGACATCGGCCTGGAGATGTCCGGCCGCCCCGAGGCCCTCCGCGACATGGTCGACAATATGACCCACGGCGGCCGGATCGCCCTGCTCGGCCTGCCCGCCGAGGAGTTCGCCGTCGACTGGTCGAAGATCGTCACCTCGATGATCACCATCAAGGGGATCTACGGCCGGGAGATGTTCGAGACCTGGTACGCCATGACCGTACTGCTCGAAGCCGGACTCGACCTCGGCCCGGTGATCACCGGCAGCTACGGCTACCAGGACTTCGAAGCCGCCTTCGACGAGGCCGCCACCGCCCGCAGCGGAAAGATCATCCTCGACTGGACCGCCTGACCGGCCCGCCCGCCGTTCCCGGAGCGTCCGCCGACCCGGACCGGTCCGGGGCGCACCACGTGACCACGTGATCCCGTCCTCCTAGGGAGACCCCTGATGTTCAGCTCCGTCCGCGACGACCTCCGTACGACCCTCGACGGGATCCGCGACGCCGGACTCCACAAGCCCGAGCGGGTCATCGACACCCCCCAGGGCGCCACCGTCGGCGTCACCACCGGCCCCGGCGGCGACGGCACCCGCGAGGTGCTGAATTTCTGCGCCAACAACTACCTCGGACTCGCCGACCACCCCGAGGTCGTCACCGCCGCCAAGGACGCCCTGGACCGCTGGGGCTACGGCATGGCGTCGGTCCGCTTCATCTGCGGCACCCAGGACGTCCACAAGCGGCTGGAGGAACGCCTCGCCGCCTTTCTGGGCCAGGAGGACACCATCCTCTACTCCTCCTGCTTCGACGCCAACGGCGGCGTCTTCGAGACCCTCCTCGGCTCCGAGGACGCGGTGATCTCCGACGCCCTCAACCATGCCTCCATCATCGACGGCATCCGCCTCTGCAAGGCGTCCCGACACCGCTACGCCAACCGCGACCTGGCCGAGCTGGAGCAGCGGCTCAAGGAGACCCAGGACGCCCGCCGGCGGCTGATCGTCACCGACGGCGTCTTCTCCATGGACGGCCATCTCGCTCCCCTCGCCGAAATCTGCGACCTCGCCGACCGCTACGACGCCATGGTGATGGTCGACGACTCCCACGCCGTCGGCTTCGTCGGCCCCGGCGGGCGCGGCACCCCGGAACTCGCCGGGGTCATGGACCGGGTCGACATCATCACCGGCACCCTCGGCAAGGCCCTCGGCGGCGCCTCCGGCGGCTATGTCGCCGCCCGGGCCGAGATCGTCGCCCTGCTGCGCCAGCGCTCCCGCCCCTACCTCTTCTCCAACTCCCTCGCCCCGGTGATCGCCGCCGCGTCCCTGACCGTGCTCGATCTGCTGGAGACCGCCGGTGACCTGCGCCGACGGCTCGCCGACAATACGGCGCTGTTCCGCCGTGAGATGACCGACGCGGGATTCACCATCCTCCCCGGCGACCACCCCATCGTCCCCGTGATGATCGGCGACGCCGCCGAGGCGGGCCGGATGGCCGATCTCCTCCTGGACCGGGGCGTCTACGCCATCGGCTTCTCCTACCCGGTGGTGCCGATGGGCCAGGCGCGGATCAGGGTCCAGCTCTCCGCCGCACACACCACCGACGACGTCCGGCGGGCCGTCGCCGCCTTCGTCTCCGCCCGCGAGGCGCTGACCACCGGCTGAGGGCTGGCAGGATGGCGGAGTGATCGACCCCCGACGGCTGCGCATCCTGCGGGCCGTGGCGGACCACCGCACGGTGACCGCCGCGGCCGCTGCCCTCTATCTGACCCCCTCCGCGGTCTCCCAGCAGCTCAGCGCCCTGGAGCAGGAGACCGGACACACCTTGCTGATCCGTGGTGGCAAGGGGGTCAGGCTCACCCCGGCCGGGGAGATCCTGCTCACCCACACCCATGCGATGCTGGCCCGGCTGGAGCGCGCCGAGTCGGAGCTGGCGGCGTACGCGGACGGCACCACCGGCGCCGTCACCGTGGCCGCCTTCGCGACCGGCATCACCGAACTCGTCGCCCCCGCCCTGCGGGCCCTGGCCGACGGGCACCCCGGGATCCGGATCCGGGTCCGGGACGCCGAGGGCGACGAGAGCCTGCCCCTGGTCCTCGACGGCGAGGCCGATATCGCGGTCGCCGTGGAGTACCGGGGGGCGCCGGGCCCCGACGATCCCCGGCTCTTCCGGGTACCGCTGCACGCGGAGCCGTTCGACGCCGTACTCCCGGCCGGCCATCCGCTGGGCGAACTGGCCCGGATCGAACTCGCCGCGCTCGCCGACAGCGACTGGATCGGCCCCCACCCCGGCAATCCCTGCCACGACATGGTGATCGGCGCCGGTGAACGGGCCGGGTTCACTCCCCGGCTGATCCACTCCTCCGACGACTTCCACGCCCATGTGGCGCTGGCCGCCGCCGGGGCGGGCGTGGCGCTCGTACCCCGCTCGGCACTGCGCGGTACCGAACTGCGGGGCGCGGTGGTCCGGCCCGTCACCGGGCCCGCCGCGACCCGCCGGGTCTTCGCGGCGGTCCGCCGGGGAGCCGAGAACCACCCCCTGTTCCGCCCGGTCCTGGACGCCCTGAGCACCGCCGCGACCGGCCTCGGCACCTCCTGACGCGGCACCGAACGGCCCCGGGCCCGGGCCACCGCCGGACCCACCGCCCCCGTGCCGTATCCGGTCCGCCGGGCCCGGGACGGCAGGACCCGGCAGTGACGGCCCGGGTCAGCGCGACGGCGCCAGCGCCGCCTTGAGGCCCGCGTCCAGACTGCAGGAGGCCCCCTCGCGGTAGGCGCGTTCGTACACCGCGTCCCCGGCGGCCTCCCGGGCCTGCCGCTCGCACGCCTCCCGGACCGCCCGCAGCTCGGGTGTGCCGCGCTGCGGATGGCCGACCGTACTCCAGAACGCCTGCCCGGTGCCGTACACCTGGCCGACCCGTTCCCCGTCGCCCGCCGCCGCGATCGCCGCCGCCAGCGCGTCGAGCCCCAGGGCGATACCGAAGTTGTCCCCTATCCCGTGCTTCCCCTCCAGCATGTTCCTGGCATGGGTCGCCGCCGCCCGCGCGTCCCCGGCGAAGAGCGCGATCAGACTGAGCTGGTAGTCGAGATAGGCGCGGGTCCACGACTCGCCCCGGTCCACACAGCCCGCCCGCAGCCGCAGCGCCAGCTCCCGGGCCTCGTCATGGCGCTCGAGACCGGTGAGCGCGAAGACATGGACGAGATGGCAGCGCAGCCGGGACGCCGATTCGAAGGGCTCCCCGCCCGCCGCGCGGAGCGTCTGCACCGCCGTGGCCTCGGCGTCCAGCGGGCTCCCGGTCAGCAGATCGATCAGCCCCGACAGATACGCCGCTGCCAGCACGCCCTCCGCGTTCCGGTCGGCCGCCGCCGACAGGGTGCACGAGTCGCTCACCGCACGGGCGTAGGTGTAGTCGCCCTGAAGAGTGACGGTCACCCCGAGGGCCCATAGCCCCCGGGTGCGGTCGAGCCCCGGCTCGGGGTGGGCGTCGAGGGTCTGCTGGAGATAGTCCCGGGCCTCGTGCAGATGGCCGCAGCAGCTCCAGAAGAAGCCCACGTACCCGGCCAGCCGCAGGGCCAGTTCGGGGGAGTGGGTCAGGAAATGGTCGAGCGCCGAGCACAGTTCGTTGTGCACGGCGCTGATCCGGCGGTACCACCGCGCCTGCTCCGGGCCCAGCCACTCGCGGTCCGCGTCCTCGGCGAAGCGTAAGAAGTGCTCGGCGTGGCGCCGGGCCAGGACGGTGTCCTCCTCCAGGGCGCGCAGCCACAGGGCCCCGTACTCCCGGATGGTGTCCAGCATCCGGTAGCGGATGCCGTCGCCGTCCGGTGTCTTGACGACCCGCAGGACGGAGATGGCGACCAGCCGCTCCAGCAGCGGACCCAGTGTCGACGCGTTCAGTGGTCCGCCGCCGCAGACGGCCAGCGCCGAAGTCTCGTCGAAGTCCCCCCGGAAGACCGTGAGCCGGGCCCAGAGCAACCGTTCGAGTGGGGCGCACAGTTCATGACTCCACCCGATCGTGGTACGCATCGTCCGGTGCCGTTCCGGCCGTACGGAGCTGTCGTCCTCCGCCTCCAGAACGTCGAACCGCGAGGTCAGCCGCTCGGCGACCTCCGCGACACCGGCTCGTGCGGCATGAGCGGCGGCCAGCTCCAGGGCGAGCGGGATACCGTCCAGCCGACGGCAGATCCACCGGGCGGCCGTCGCCCCGTCCAGCCCGGCGAACCCGCCCGGATCGTGACCGGCACGCCCCGGGCCCCCCGCGCCACCGGGATCCCCCGGGGGAGGGATGAAGCCGCCCGCCGCCAGCACGCGCTGGGTGAACAGCTCCAGCGCGTCGGGGCCCTCCAGCGGCAGCGGTTCGACGTCGATCAGCCGCTCGTCGTCCAGGCCCAGCGGCTGACGGCTGGTGGCGAGCACCGTCAGCCCGGGAACCGCGGTCAGCAGATCCCCGACCAGGACCCGGCAGGGGTCGACCAGATGCTCACAGGAGTCGAGTACCAGCAGCAGCCGTTTCTGCGCGAGCCATTCGCAGAGGGCGTCCACCGGCATCCGGGGCGTGTGGTCCGCCAGATCACAGGCGTCGGAGACCGTGGCGAGCAGCAGCCGGTCGCCGTAGAGCGGGGAGAGTTCGGCCCAGGCGACGCCGTCGGGAAATCCCTCGGCGACCTGATGGGCGGCGCGCAGCGCCAGCCGTGATTTACCGACGCCGCCGGGTCCGACGAGGGTGACGATGCGGTGCTTCCTCAACGCCCGGTCCAGCCGGAACAGTTCCCAGTTCCGTCCGACGAAACTGGTCGATTCCTCGGGAAGGTTGCCCAACACGCGCCCATTGTTGCGCACCTTCCGGCCTCGTGGCCCAGCCACCGAATCGGGGAATCGCCGTGGCGGGCCGAATGCGGCGGGAAATCGCCGCCGGACGGCCGGAGGCCGACGGCCTTCCGGCCGCGTCCGCGTCAGCCGGAGGGCGCCAGCAGCACGCGCTTGCAAGTATGCCGCGTCTGCAATTATTGTTTACGCGGACAAGATGCGGAAGCAATCTCTGGAGGACCGCTGTGCCACTCGCCCTTCTCGCCCTGGCCGTCGGGGCCTTCGGCATCGGCACCACCGAGTTCGTGATCATGGGGTTGCTGCCCGAGGTCGCCGGGGCGTACGGGGTCTCCATCCCGCTCGCCGGATGGCTCGTCACCGGCTACGCCCTCGGAGTGGTCATCGGGGCGCCGCTGATGACCGCCCTCGGCGCCCGCGTCCCGCGCCGTACGGTGCTCGCCGTGCTGATGGGGCTGTTCGTCGCGGGTAATCTGCTCTCCGCCCTCGCGCCCGCCTTCTGGGTGATGCTCACGGGCCGGGTCGTGGCATCCCTCGCCCACGGGGCCTTCTTCGGGATCGGGGCGGTCGTCGCGGCCGACCTCGTGGACCCCCGGCGCAAG
This sequence comes from Streptomyces sp. NPDC006798, assembly GCF_040635975.1. Lineage (NCBI taxonomy): Bacteria > Bacillati > Actinomycetota > Actinomycetes > Kitasatosporales > Streptomycetaceae > Streptomyces > Streptomyces sp. NPDC006798. The sequence continues at coordinate 3,941 of NZ_JBEYIS010000035.1, read as the reverse complement.
GCCGGGGCGATCGCCCTGATGTTCACCGGACTGACGGCCGCCAATGTCGTCGGGGTACCGCTCGGGACCTATGTCGGCCAGGCCGTGAGCTGGCGGCTCACCTTCGTGCTGGTCGCCGCCGTGGGGGTGATCGGACTGCTGGGCGTGGTGCGGCTGGTGCCGGACGTCCCCCGGCCGGAGGGCGTACGGCTGCGCGACGAACTCGCCGCCTTCCGCAACGTCCAGGTACTGCTGGCCATGGCGATGACGGTGCTCGGCTTCGGCGGGGTGTTCGCCTCGATCACCTACATCGCGCCGATGGCCACGGAGGTCACCGGATTCGGGGACGCCTCGGTGACCTGGCTGCTGGTGCTGTTCGGGACGGGCATGGTGATCGGGAACCTCGTCGGCGGACGCCTCGCCGACCGGGCCCTGATGCCGGTCCTCTACGGGTCGCTGGGCGGCCTCGCCCTGGTGCTGGCCCTGTTCGCGGTGGCCGCCCAGTACCGGGCCGTCGCGGCGGTGGCCGTGGCGCTGATCGGCGCGTTCGGCTTCGCCACCGTACCGCCGCTGCAGAAGCGGGTCCTCGACCAGGCGGCCGGCGCCCCCACGCTCGCCTCGGCGGTCAATATCGGGGCGTTCAATCTGGGCAACGCGATCGCGGCCTGGCTCGGCGGTCTGGTGATCGCGGCCGGGTTCGGCTACACGGCGCCCAACTGGGTGGGCGCGGCGCTCGCCGCGTCGGCGCTGGCCGTCGCCGTACTCTCCCGCCGTCTCGAACCGCGCGCCGCCGCACCGAGCCGGATCGTGGCCGGTGCCGGGGGTGCCGCCGCCGGAGCCGAGGCCCCGGCCGTCGCCGGGGACGGCCGCCCCGGGATATGACGACGGCGGAGGTACGGCGACGCCCCGTCACCGGGGGTGTCGCCGTACCTCCGCCGTCGCGGGCCCGGGGTCAGGTCAGGGCGCCGCGGGCACCGGCGGCACCGTGACGGCCGGGACGGTCACCGACGGGACCGGTACCGCCGGGACGGCCACGTCGGGGACGGCGACGTCCGGCAGGGTCGCCTGGGGAACCACCGGCCCGGCCGGCGTGGTCGCCGGGGTCGATGTGGCGGGTGCGGTCGCCGGGGACGTTCCCGGGAGCGTGGTCCCCGAGCCCGCGGCGGTCAGGGCCGCGACGAGATCCGCCACCGCCTGCTCCACCGCGGCGGTCGAGCCCGAGCCCCCGGCCGCCGCTGCCGCCAGCTCCGTCAGGGACTGCTGCAGTTCCGCCACCGTCGCGTCGAACGCGGTCGTGGCCGGATCCGCCTCGGCCGCCGGTACGGGCGCCGGGGCGAGGGGCGGGGAGTCGGCGGCCGACGCGGCACCGGCCGCCGTGAGAACGAGGGCGGCGCACAGGGCGGGGGCCGCGAGCGCGCGCGTCAAGGGTGCGAGACGCATACGGATTCCTTCCGGAGGCGGGTGAGACGGACTCTCGCACTCACCGTGTGAAGGCGGTTGACGCGCCGCAATCGGTGCGGGTTCCGCCACCCGGGCGACCTCGCGCCCGGCCCGACCTCCTGACCTGGGAACTCACCCCGGCGCTCCGGCGCCACCCGGGTAGGGCGTCCGGGTGAATCACCGGCACCCCGGCCCGGCGGAATCCCGGCGTCCACGGTTTCGGATCGTTCCGCCCGACCGCTATCCATAAAGAACATATAAGGGCAAAATGGAAGAGCGCGGCATCGGTGTCGCGTAGTTCGGTCCGACGCGCAGGACGCACCGTCGAAGGAGGCGAGTCGTATGGCCGACGTCTCACACAGGGGAGATCTGGCGGGTCATCCCGACATCACGGAGATGCGGGACCGCTATGCCCGCGTACTCGGCGGGCGCGATGTGGCGCTCGTGGACGGCCCGGTGTTCCTGGTCGGCCTGGCGTGCGCGGTGTCCCCGTGGATAGTCCACTTCTCGGGCAGTCAGCCCGCCCTCGCGACCCACAACCTCATCATGGGTATCGCGATCGTGGTGCTCGCCCTCGGCTTCACCGTCATGCCCCAGCGGATGTACGGCCTGAGCTGGGCCATGTGCGTGATGGGCGCCTGGATGATCATCGCGCCGTGGATCGTGGGCAGCAACCCCGACAAGGGGGTCATCTGGACCAATGCCGTGCTCGGCGGTCTGACCTTCCTGCTCGGGCTGGCCTGTACGGCCGCCGCCATGAGAAGCGGCCGGGAGCGGCACGGCTGACCCCGTACGACCCCGTACCGCCGCCGTTCCCGATACCGCGCGGGCCCGGAGCGGGCGACAGGTCCCCGACAGCACCCTGTCCGCCCCGGAGCCGCGGGCCGGGACCCCGGCGGTACGGACCGGACGCGCACCGGCCTGGCCGGGTCCGCCCCCGTGGCGGACCCGGCCCGTGACGGTCCGGCCTCCCGCGCCGGGCCGTCGCCGGTCTCCCCGCGGAGCGCGCGGCGGCCCCGTCAGGAGTCGCGGAAGGAGTCCCGGAGCGACCGGCCGCGCGCCGACCGGCCCCGCGCGCTCTCCAGCAGCGCCCGGACGCGCTCCCCTGCCTGGTCGGGATCCCTGACCGGGGTGGGAAACGCCAGCCGGGCGTCCTCGTGCCCCTCGGCGTACTCCAGCCGGAGCGTGATTCCGTACCGGTCCATCGCCAGTGGCAGGGTCCGGCGCACGGCGGCCGGACGGCTCGGCCGCACCAGGCGCAGCAGCAGTTCGACCAGATCGCCGTGATCGTCCGTCATATGGGTGAGCATCCCGGCCTCGCAGGTCGCCAGCGGATCGCTCTCGGCCTCCATCAGCTCCCACAGCCCCACCGGGGTCCGCTCGCCCGCCCGGTCCAGCACGGCCCGGCCGAACTCCATACAGCGGCTCCCGTCCGACCCCCGGTGCTCCCCGGGCGGCAGCAGCCGTCCGGCCAGCAGGACCCGGGCCCTGACCCGGTCCCGCACCGGAGTCGGCGCGATATCGGTGAACTCCAGCGTCGCCGGTACCGATCCGGGGCCCGCCGGACCGCCGTCGGCGGGCGCGGGGTGGAGATGGATGTGCTCCGTACCGCCGGTGCCGCCCAGCCGGGACACCTCGGTACGCCCCTCGTCCGTCACCACCGTCATCGAGTCCGCGGCGGTCAGGATCGTTCTGATCCGCTCCGCACTCGTGGGCTCGGCGAGAGGGGCGTTGAACCAGCGCATGCGGATACTCCACACCATCAGGGGAACTTAGGTTTGCCTAACCTAAGCCCCGAGGGGGTGTGTCGCCAACCCCGGGGACATCGCGCCGTGCGCCGGGGGAGTGCGCTCCACCGCCGGTACCGGTCCGGCCGAGACCCCGGAGCGGGCCCCGCGCGGCCGACCTCAGGCGGCGAGCGGGCGGATGGTCACCGGCATCCCGGGCGCTTGATGGCCCCCGCTGGCCAGCATCCTCACCTCGCCTTTGGCGCTGATCTCGGCCCGGACGATGCCGCTCTCGTCCTCGTACACCGGATGGCCGCCCGCTCCCGCGCGCTCCGTCCGGTGCACCACGACGACATCGTCCTCGACCGCGGACGCGCGGAAGACGAGTTCGTAGACCTCTGCTTGTTCCATTGCTTGTTCCATGGGCTTCATCGGCACTCCTGAACAGGGTCGCCCGCCTCCATGGTCGCGCGGCGAGGCCCCCGGCGCACCCAGCGCCCGGCGCGCGCGGGCGGAGCGAGCCACCGCCGTACGCCCTGATCGCACTCCGGCGCGCGATCGGCGTGTGCCGATGCGCCCACGCCGCGCCCGCGCCCGTGCCCACGCCCGCACCCGTGCCCAGCCCAGTCCGGCCCAGCCCGGCCGGGGCCGGAAGCCACGGGGACCCTCACCAGGTTTCCGAGCCCTCGCCCCGCGGTACCGCCCGGGCGGTACCGCGACCCGCCCCCAGCCCCCCCCCCAGCGGGGGGCAGAGCCGGGAGCCCACCAACCCCCCACCCCCCCCCGCCCCCCCAA
>NZ_JBEYIS010000034.1:0-85280 GCF_040635975.1 Streptomyces sp. NPDC006798 | reverse complement strand
CGGGCGGTTCCCCCGCGCCGCGTTGCCGGACCACGCGAGTACGTCCAGTACGAGCCGTGGACCTCCGCCTCGCGACGCACCGCACCTGACGCCGCTGGCCCCGGCAAACCCTTCCGGCCACAGCACTAGCTGCGCTGTCCCGCCGCGCCGGGCCCCACCCCCGCCGCCTCCAGCAGGACCTCGCCCGCCGCCGTGCGGACGTACAGCACCGACCGTCCGGCCCGGCGGCGTTCCAGCAGTCCGGCGTCGAGCAGGACCCGCAGATGCCCGCCCACCGAGCCGAGGCCCTGTCCGGTCACGGCGACCAGCTGGGTGGTGCTCATGGGCGTGCCGAGCAGGGTCAGCACCCGGGCCCGCGCGGTGCCGAGGAGCGCCGCGAGCCCGGCCGGGACGGGGCGCCGGTCGTGGTCCTCGGCGAGTACCCCGAGACAGGGGTAGACGACGGCGTACCGCTCCCGCCCCTCCCAGGAGACCCAGCCCTTCCTCGGGGTGACCGGCATGAACAGCAATTCGGCGTCGGGGGCGATCTCGCGCGGCGGATAGGCGTTCCGGTTGACCTGGAAACCCCGCTCGCCCAGCCACCGCGTGCCCGGCCGCAGCGAGTCCAGTACGGCCGCCCAGCCACCCCGGCCGACCCCGGCGGTGCGGGCGACCATATCGGCCTCCAGGACCCTCCGCCGCCGCTCCCAGTAGGGCCGTACGGTCTCCGTCCAGACCCAGGTCAGCAGTTCGACGGCGCGTTCGGGCAGCCGGTCGGCCCGTTCGAGCACGGCGGGGAGCGGGCCGCCGACGGAGACCCGGAGATCGGCCCTGGCCCGGTCGGGCGCGATCTCCCCGACCCGGGCCACGGTCTCCTCGAAACTCTCCCCGACGCGGGAGGTGGGGCAGACGAAGTCGGCGATCCAGGAGGTGCCGACCGCCGCCCCGACCAGCGGTACGACCACCGGATCGGCCCCGGCCAGGGCGCGGTAGCCGGGCAGATGGGTCCGCAGCCACTCCTGCTCGCCGGGGTGGGTGCCGGTCGCCGAGTGCAGCAGTTGCAGGCTCGCGAAGGTCTCGGCGAACGGCGAGAGCGTGAACCGGCTGCGGGCCAGGGTGTCGGTGTCGATCTGCCACAAGCCCATGCGTAGGACCTTTCACGTGACCTTGCGCGTGACCTTTCGCGTGTCGGCGAAAGAGTAACCGTCTCCGGTCGGCGCTCCGAGACTTCGACGCATGCGCAGCTACCGCACCCTGCTCCGGACCCCCGAGTTCACCCCGTTCCTGCTGTCCTTCGCCGTGTCGGCGGCGGCCCAGACGATCGGCGGACTGGCCCTCGGCACCCTGGTCTTCCGGGCCACGGGCTCGCCGCTGCTGACGGCGATCAGCATGTTCGGGCCGCATCTGGCGCAACTGCTGGGGGGCGCGTTCCTGCTGTCGGGCGCCGACCGGCTGCCGCCGCGCGCGGTCCTGACCGGGCTCTGTCTCGTCTTCGCGGCCGGCACGGCGGTCCAGGCGGTGCCCGGACTTCCGATGGGCGCCGTCTTCGCCGTCGTACTGCTCCAGGGTCTGGTGTCGTCCCTGGGCGCGGGGGCCCGCGGCGGGCTGCTGACCGAGCTGCTGCCCAGGGGCGGCTACGTACTGGGGCGTTCGGTCTACAACATGCTCTGGGGGCTGACGCAGATGGGGGGCTTCGCGACCGGTGGCGCGCTGCTGACCCTGCTCTCCCCCCGGCAGTGTCTGCTGCTGGCGTCGGCGCTCTACCTGGTGGCGGCGGTGGTCACCCGGCTCGGTCTGACCGCCCGCCCGGCGCGGACCACCGGCCGCCCGTCGGCGGCGGCGAGCCGGCGGGCCAACGCCGTGCTGTGGTCGTCGCGCCCCCGGCGGCTGACGTATCTGGCCCTCTGGGTACCCAACGGCCTGGTCGTCGGGGGCAACTCGCTGTACATCGCCTACGCCCCCGGAGCCGCCGGGCCGCTGTACGCCTGCGGGGCGCTGGGTATGTTCCTGGGCGATCTGCTGGTGGGGCGGCTGATACCGCCCGGCCCGCGCCGCCGGCTCCTGATTCCGCTGCGGCTGCTGCTGGCGGCCCCGTACCTCCTCTTCTTTCTGGAGCCGGGAGTGGCCGTGGCGGCCGTGGCGGTCACCGTCTCGTCGGTGGGCTTCGCGGCGGGGCTGATCCTTCAGGAGCGGCTGATGGCCCATACGCCCGACGGGCTCGCGGGGCAGGCCCTCGGGCTGCACTCGACGGGGATGGCCGCGTTGCAGGGGCTCTGTGCCGTCGTCGCGGGCGGGGTCGCCCAACTGGTCGCCCCGGCGACGGCGATGACGGCGATGGCGGTGGCGTCGGTGGCCGTGACGCTGAGCCTGGCGGCGCTGAGCAGGGGCCTGAGCGGGGGCCCGACCACGGAACCGGAGCGGGGGGCGATACCGGTGCCGGGGCCGACGCCGGAACCGGGCTCGGCACCGGGCCCGGCACCGGTCCCGGAATCACCCGCCCCGGGCCCGGCTTCGGACGCGCCCGCGTCGGACGGGGTGCCGCCCGCTCCCCCCGCTAGGACCTGAGCTGGGAGATCCGGACCAGGACATGGCCCGACGACAGCAGGGTGTCCTCGTCCCCGAGGTACCGCTGAAGGGTCTCCTCGGTCACCGGCTCGCCGGGCGCGGCCTCCGGCCAGGGGCGGGAGGCGATGATCAGATGGACATGGCCCCGGCCGTCGGCGGCGGTCAGCCACTCCGGCGGGACCGGGCACTGGGCGCTGAGATGGGGCATGTTGAGCACGGCCTGGCCGCCCTCGACCAGCAGCCTGATCGGGGAATTGACCGAGGTGGGAGTGGCGTCGGAGAGATCACCGATCCGCAGGCCGCATTCCTCGACCATGCCGACCAGGGCGGCCTCGCCCTCCTCGGCGCTGCCGGTGCCGTCCCCGAGGGAATAGACCAGGAGATAGGGCATGTCGTGTCCGGCTTCGGGGTCGCCGGTCCAGGCCAGTACGGAAAGCGTGCCCAAATGGGCGCGGACCACGGAATTCTTCGCGGGCGTGGTGGTGTTGGCAGTCGTCATGGCTCGGCACCCTAGTGCCCCGACCGGCCCCGTCACCTTCGCGATTCACCTGCTCGGCGGAGCCTGAAGCCGCCACTCGACGGCCGATTCCCCCAGGTCACCGTGGAATTCGGTGATATAGGCGGAATCCGGAACGTCGAACAGCAGCCAGCCCCGCTCGGATTCACCCGCCGCAAGAATGTTCCATTCCACCGGGGAGCCCGTGGTGATTTCCCCGCCGGTGACGGCGGGGTGGCGGCCGCCCTTCGTATCGGTCACCCAGGTTCTGGTCCTGCGGGCGTCATAGCGATTTCCGCCGACATTGAGCAGGGCGACCGACACACCGATCCGGCGCCGGCCGTCCGGGGGGCCGGCGACCGCCGCCTTTCCGCCCTTGGCGGGTACGGCGACGGCGGGATCGACATAGGCCCGGACCGACATCCGCAGATGCTCGCCGGAGGCCCGGCCGCCGAGGTCGACGGCGTCACCGAGCCCGGCGACCGCCGCTCCGCCGCCCTTGGTGTCCTGGACCGGGCGGGCGACGGCGGGCGGGTGCACGGGTTCACCGGCGGTACGGTCCGCCCCGGACGCCTGGCAGCCCGTCACCGCCGCGCCGCCCAGCGCGCATACCGACAGCAGTACCAGCGGCCATGCGTTCCGTCGCATCAGTCGCATCATCGGTCCCCTCGTCAAGCCCGTCGCGTGGTCCGGCAGCCCGTTGGCCGTTGCCCGTAAGGCCGCTTTCCGTATGATCACGCCCTTCCGCCCGGGATACCGCCGTACGGACCCTCCACAGGGGTCGTGTCGCGTCACGTGCACCCCAACGAGCCATCGCGCGCTCCCCCGGCGTACGCGGTCCGCGCGCCGACGGGGCGCACGCCCCTCCCCCTCACCCCGTTTCACGCGCCTTTCCGGCGCCGGTGCGCGGAGGCGGAGCCCCCGGGCACCGGCTCACACCGCGCGCCTCGAAAAACCGTTCCTGCGCTACTCCGCGTAGGGGTGTGCACAGTGACTTCGACGGGTGAGCCGCCGTTTGCTGTCGTATGGCAAGGACATCCTCGACTCCCCGATGGCAGCGCGTCCCGACCATTCCGGCCCCCCACGCGTACCCGGAGCAGCCCGCCCACCCGGCGGCACCGACGACCGGCGCGACCCCCATCTACGAAGAACTGCTCCGCGAATGGTCCGCGGCCAACCGCACCCTCCCGGGCGGCCCGGACCTGGAGTGGGCCCGTACGACCCGGTTCCCGCCCCCGCACCCGGACCACCTGCGCTCCTCCTGGCTCCGGCCCACGCCCCGTCCGGCGTGACGTTCCGCCGCCGCCCGGCGCGTTCCCGGCCGCGCCCGCGCACGGTCAGGGCCGACCGGTGACCGCCCGGATCTCCCGCTCGATGAGTTCGTGGAACGGCACATCGTCGTAGTTGGAGAGAATGACCCCGACCCAGCCGGTGTCCGGATAGACGTTCCAGCTGGCGACGCTCCCGGGGTTGGCCCCCGCCCGCCCCTTCAGCCACGCGCCGCCGACCAGGGCGACCGGCATCGTGTAACTCCCGAACGCGGCGTCGGCGGGCACCGGGGCAGAGGCGGTCCGGGCAGTGAGGCCGCCCCCCTGCGGCGGCAGCGGGCGCTGCGGCGCGGTGGCCAATTCGGCGTAGGGCCGGGACAGGACGGTCCCCTCCGTCAGCGCACGGGCGAACCGGACCAGATCCGGCGCGGTGGCGAAGCCGCCGTCGCCCGGGGCGTCGACAAAGCTCCGGCCGGGGTTCTTGCCCGGGTGGAACGGATCGGGGCTGCCCTTGTCCAGATTCCGTACGGCATCCACCCGGGTGCCGTCGGCCTGCCGCATGTAGGAGTGCGCGATGTGCTCATCGGTCAGCCACTGCGGCCGGGTGTAGAACCCCGTACCGGTCATACCGCACCGCGCGAAGATGTTCTCCCGGACGTAGTCCCAGTACGTCATACCGGTCACGGCCTCGATGATCTGCGCCGGTACGACCACCTCGACACCGGCGTGATCGGTGGGCGTCCCGGGCGCGGCCACCGCCTTCGACCGCCGGGCCCACCGCCCGTAGAACTCGCTCACCTCCTCGCGGCTCCGGAAGATCCGTGCCAGTTCCTCGGGCGGGCTCTCCAGACCGGACGTTCCGGTGAGCAGATGATGGATGGTCACCTTGTCGGCGATCTCCGGCGGAAATCCCGTCAGATACCGGCCGACCGTGTCCCAGAGCCGTACCTCGCCCCGCTCCACCAACTGCAACAGGGCCACCGGCCCGAACGGCTTCCCCGCCGACGACAGATTGAACGCGACCCCCTCGTGGTTGCGGATCCCCCGCTCCTTGTCGGCCATCCCGTAACTGCGCGACAGCACGGTCCGCCCCCGGTATGACAAAAGCACCACCCCGGAGAACTTGTCCTCCGCCGCGAGCCGCGCCACATACCGGTCGTACGCCCCACCGGGCCGGGCGCCCGGCGGAATCGACACCGCCTCGGCCCGTGCCACGCCACCACCGCCTACGACGGCCCCTACGACCCCCACCCCACCCCACCCGAGCGCCCGCCGCCGCCCGACACCACGTACGGATTCCCTGCCCATGTCACGCCCCTCGCATCGCCCAACCGGCCGCCGGAGCGCGGCCGTTGATGACTCCACTGAAGACGGTGGGCCGTGACATGGGCGTGAGCGGGTCGCGGTTGACCCGCCGGATCACTTCGGCAGCGGACTGACTCCGGGCTCGAAGTGGGCCCGGACGTAGATCCGGGTCTTGCCGGGCGCGTAGGCGTGGGAGAAGAAGTCCGCGCAGGTCCGAAGATGCTTTCCCTCGACTGTTTTTCCTTCACCATCGGGACAGAGACCAATACGCTGGACACCGGTCTTGAGGGTCTCCGGATCCGGTAGGCCCAACTTCTCGAAAGTATCAGACGGACCGTACTTTTCGGGCGGGGCGATGTTCGCCACCATCGTCAGGTGATCGGGTACCAGCCGTTTCAGATACGCCCCCGCCTCGGCGCCTGGCAGAGTAAAGGCGAGGATACCTTTATCCCAACGCTCCCCCACCCGATAGCCGGCTCGGAGGTCAGTGGCCCCCTCGGGGACTCTGACGCCGATCTCTCCGCTCAGCCACTCCGGAGTCGTGGGCTTGTGCCAACAGCACGCCGGTCCACTCGTATCGGAATTATCCGTTACCTGATCTCCCCACCAGAACAGGAGTCCGATGATTCCCAAGGCGGTACCGAGACAGAAGAGGGAAGCAATGAGCAGGGCACGGAGGGTTCTCGGTGCAACCGTAGGCATATGGTCGGGCATTGAGCGGAACCTTCTGTCAGGGGGTGTCTTTTCGGCCGGAATCGGAGCGTTCCCCCGCCCTCTCGGGGTCGGTCGGCGGTGGTGGCAACGGTTCGCCGCCCGGCGTCACCCCACCCAGGGAGTGGCGCTGCACCGAACCGGACCCCGCCATGTCGAACTCCCGCGCCAGGCCCACCGTATGCTGGCGCCCCATCTCACCGTCCGGAATCTCAAGTCCCTTGATATTTACACCTTTACCCTCGTCCCAGTTGTATCGGTCCCAGACATTGACCTGATATTCGAGATCCACGACCGGCCTTCCCTCCGCATCAGGCGCTACGGTGACCACTCCGGTAGCGTTGAATTGGGTGGAGCCGACGGCGTAGAACCAGTTGGGGTTCTCGTCCTTGTCGAACGAGAAACCCTTCGGCTCGGATTCCACTCGTATCGAGACAGGCTTTCCGCCGTTCTCACGGAACTCCTCCAACGCCTGCTTCCGCCAGCCTTTCCCATGAGCGCCGACGTCAGTCTGGACGGTCTCCAGCAACCGTGGATCATCCCTGAGCATTTTATCGACGGGCAGCTTGAGATCGTCCCCGGAGTTGCCGAGGTAGTGGCGGAAATGGCGAGCCGCGTCAGGGCGATCGAGCAGATCCGCGCCATCGGCCAGGAGGAGCATCTTTTGATTAGTGACGCGCTCACTCCATCCCGCGTCAGCAATCCCGTGCGACCCCATACCCCGGTCCGGCGCCACCTGCTTGGACCTCGGGTCCAGCAGCCCCGCGGCCAGCAGGTCCGTCCGGTGGCGGCCCCACAACTCGGCCCTGGCGTCGGGGCTGAGAGAGTCCCAGAGGCGGCCCAGTTCGGCGCGTTGTCCGGGGTTCGCCTTGTCGCCGAGGGCCGCGAGGCGCATCGCGCGGGGCAGTTGGTCCTCGTCCAGTGACGAGTAGCGGACGTGGCCCGCGTTGTGCGGATCGCCGCCGTGGCTCGCCTTCAGGGCGCGGACCGTCGCGGCGTCGACCTCGGCGGCATGGCTGACGAGGGAGGTGAGGGCGTCCGCGTAGTACCGCTTCAGGTCCTCGGTCCGGGTGGACGGGCCCTCGGCGTCGCAGACCGACTCGGTGACGACCACCGTGCCGTTTCCGCCGTCGCTGACCAGGAGTCCGATATCGGGTTCGGCATTGCGCCGGTCGGGGTTGCCCGCCTTGGCCTCGGCGGTCAGTTCCCTGGCCCTCTTCTGGATCCGGGTCAGCTCGGAGTGGGCGTCGCCGAGGACGGCGTGGATGCTGCGCGCCTGGAGGGAGAGGTCCCCGATCTCCTTGGCCGTCTTCCGGACGAAGTCGCGGGTGACAGAGGCGTTCACCCCCTGCCACCGGGCGTCTTCGGACTTCTTCAGCAGCCCGTCCCGGCTGTCACCGGTCAGTTCCGTGAGCTTGGTGACAACGGTCTTCCAGTCGGAGACCGCGGCCGCGAGGCGCCCGAGGTCCAACTCCATCAGATCGGTATAGGTGAACTTGCCCATGGTGATACGGACCCCTCCCTACCGCACCAGCTTCGAGATCTCCGAGACCGGCAGGGCGGCCCCCGCCCGGTCTCGGATGACGGCCTCGATGTGGGCGTCGTCCGAGGCATGGGACTTCTTGGAGTAGTCCAGATGGTTCGAGATATGGGCGCACATCTGAAGCACCGTCTTGACCTGGGACGTCCATACGGACAGCGTGTTGTACAGCTCACCGCCCGAATCCAGGTTGCGGCCCGACAGCTCGCGCGCGGCCAGGGCCGTGGAGCCCTCACCGCTTCTGCCCGCGCCCTTACCCGCCAGGTCGGCGCCCTTGCGCAGCCGGTCGTGCAGAACGAACGCCTCGTGCCCGACGGCCCCGAGGTCGTCCTGCGTCACCACCAGATCTTCCGAACCCTTGCCCGTGGTCATACCCGCCCCCGTTTCGTCCGCACCGGCTGATCCCCGGCTTGGTTCCAGTGGTTCCAGCACACGGCATGGGAGGCGGGAGTGCCAGTGGATTCCGGTCGAAATGACGGCGGGATCGGTGAGCCGGGAGCCGCCGCCGTCCCCGGGGCCGGATGCGGTACGGCCCCGGGGAGACGGTCTGGAGGAGTCCCCTCAGCGGTCCCGGGCCGGTGCGCGGTCCGTCGGGGCAGGTGTCGGGGCCTGTGACGGGGGCGGGATCCTGCCGGTGGTGGGGCGGAGGTGGTGGAGGACTCCTCGGGTCACCCGGTGGGCCGTGTACGTCGCGCCGTGGATGAAGCGCATCGCCGGGCCGAACGCCGGGGCGCTCAGCAGGCCGGTGAAGAAGAGGCCGGGGCACGACGAGCCGAAGTGGGCGGTCAGGTCGGGGGATCCGCCGGTGCCGAGGGTCGTCAGGCGGGTGCGGAGGGCGGGGTCGAGGAGGGGGAGGCGGTCGAGTTCGGGGACGAAGCCGGTGGCCGCGACGACATGGTCGGCCGTGAGGGTGGCCGGGCCGGTGGCGGCGTCGAGGGTGAGGTGGATCCGGCCGTCGCGGAGGGTGGCGCCCCGGAGCCGGTGGGCGAGGAGTTGGGGGACCGTGTCCTCGTACCGCTCGCGCAGCCACCAGGCGCCCGCCGGGCCGAGGGCGGTCCGGATGATGTGTTCCCGGCGGGGGGCGGGCAGCCGCCGTACGGCCCAGGGCGCGTCGGCGTAGATCCGGCCGCGCCAGCCGGAGCCGAGGGCTGTGACGGGGGTGCGCAGCCGCTTGAGGAGGGGGCGGTCCAGGTCGAGGGGGACGGTGTTCCAGCGGATCCCGGGGGCGCGGGCGACGAGGGTGGGGCGGGCGCCGGACTCGGCGAGCAGGGTGGCGGTCTCCAGGGCGGCCTGGCCCGCGCCGACGACGGTGACGTCCAGGTCGCGGAAGCGGCTCAGGTCGTGGTGGGCGGTGCTGTGGGTGACGTACTCCTTCGGCAGCCGGGCCAGCGGGCCGGGGATCCGGGCGAACGGCAGTACCCCGACGGCGACGACGACGGTCCGGGTGCGGACCGTGTCGCCGTCGAAGGTGGTGACGGTGAAGCCGTCGGCGGCGGCCTCGACCCGGGTGACGGTCCGTTCGTCGAGCTCCGGTACGGCGTGCCGGGCGAACCAGAGCCCGTAGTCGGCGAAGGAGCCGATGGGGATCGGGTGGCCGTGTTCGGTGCGGAAGCCCGCCTCGGCGCCGTATCGGGCGAGGGTCCGGGCCGCCGCCGGGTCGGACAGGTTGGACGCCCACGGCTCCGACTTGAGGAACATCCCGCCGGGCATGTGGTCGCGCCAGGACTCCATCGCCCGGCCGAAGATCTTCGTCCGGGCGCCGGCCGCGCTGAGGTGCGCGGCGGCGGAGAGCCCGTACGGCCCGGCGCCGATGACTACCACGTCGTACATGTAGTTCCTTTGCTTCCTTAAGAGGGGAGGGAACGGGAGAAGGGTCAGGGGAGGACAGTGCGGGCGCGGCGGATCCCTTTGGCCAGGCCCCGGGCGAGCCAGGAGCCCGTCATCGCCAGGAACGGGCGGGGGTCGTCCCCGGCGAACCAGGCGGTCTCGAATCCGGCCGGGTCCGGGGTCCGCCGGATCCCCGGCCCGGCCCGGCGGCCCGGGCCCAGGGCGGCGGTCGCGGCGGCCGCCGCCGACAGCAGGGCGTAGTTCTCGGCGACGAACACCCGGCCCGGCCGCTCCGCCCGGGGCGGCGGCTGCTGGCCGGTCAGATCGCGGTAGAGGGCCCGGACCACATCGGTGCCGTCCGGGTCGGTGAAGAGCCGGAACTGCGCGCCGGGACGGGGGTTGGCGTCCAGCAGGCGGTACGTGCCGTCGGCCCGGTCGCGCCGGAAGTCGAGGTCGATGACGCCCCGGTAGCCGACCGCGTCGACGAGTCGGCGGGCCGCCGCCGCCACCCGTTCGTTGGGCCACCAGCGGCCCTTCGCGGTCAGTCCGGCGCGCGGCGGCCAGGAGAGTTCCTTGCGTCCTGTGCCCCCGGCGAGCAGCCGGCCGTCCCCGGTGGCGAAGCAGCCGTGGAAGAACCAGTCCGCGTCGGGCGCGTCCGGCAGATACCGCTGGAGCAGCAGCCCCGCGCCGCCGGGCGCGCCCCCGGCGTACCGCTCGCCCCTGGCGTACAGCTCGCGGACGGCCGCCGCCGAGCCGACCAGGGTCGTACTGCGCAGTCCGGACGCCGGGGGCAGCAGCCACGGCCGGCTCCATTTGGCGACCAGCGGCACGCCGAGGGCCCGTACGGCCGCCGCCGCTTCGGCCGCGCTCGCGGGGACGACGGTCGGCGGCTGCGGGACGCCCGCCCGTTCGCAGACCGCCGCCAGCGCCGATTTGTCGGCGAGCGATCCGGGCACCCCGGGGTCCTGCCGGGGGAAGAGATAGCGGTCCGCGAGCCGGTTCGCGTACCGGGCGGTGAGGATGGCGCCGAGGTCGTCCATCGGGACGAGGACGGCGGGGGCACCGATCAGGTCCGAGACCCGGAGCAGCAGCTCGGTGAAGCCCGTACCGTCCCGGCCGACCGTGCCGGGGCGGACGGGGTGCGCCCGGTGGAGATGGCGGGAGCGGACCACCGGGCTGGTGGCCGATTCGACGACGGCGTGGACCTCGATCCCGGCCCGCCCGAGGGATCTGACGGCGCCGAGGGTGCCGTGGTGAAAGGGGTTCCGGTCGAGGCGCAGTACGAGCGCGGGGACCCCGGCGTCGAAGGGTGGCATGGACGTCACAACTTTCACCTGGATGGTCGCGCGTATCGCGGGTCTGTTCGCGAATGGCCTACCGGGGGTCGCCCGAGCTGCCTATTCGTAGGACTTTCTTCCTACGGCCGGGCACGGCTGGCGTTTCCGACAGAGCGTCAGTCCGACGGGCCGCCAGTTCACGCCCCGCGCAAGGAGGAGCCATGGTCCGAAGGCACCGACTGACCGGCACCACCGTCGGAACGGTGGCCGCGAGTCTGCTGGTCTCCACCGGCGCCGCCGCGGCGGCGATGGGCGCGGCCCGTACGGACGGGTCGGGGGGCGGCGGGGAGCGGGCGGGCGGTTCCGTCGCCGTCGGCGCCTATGTCGACTACGGCCCGGCGGGTCCGCGCCGGATCGCGGAACTGTCGCGCTGGCTCGGCGGTACGGACCTACGGGTCGGTCATACGTATCTCCCCGGCGACCGGTGGGCCGGGATCGAGGGGCAGGTCGGCTTCCTCGCGGACTGGGCCCGCTGGCGGCTCGCCCGGAGCGACCGGATGTTCGTCCTCAATGTGCCGATGCTGGAGCGGAACGAGGCCCGTGTCCCCGACTACGAGGTACGGCGGCTGCTCCGGGCGGGCGCGCGCGGGCAGTACGACGAACACTTCAGGGCACTGGCCCGGCGGCTGGTCGAGCTGGGTGTCCCGGACACGATCGTGGTCCTCGGCTGGGAGATGAACGGCACCACCTACACCCACCGCTGCGGCCCGGACCCGGAGGCGTGGAAGGCGTACTGGAACCGGATCGTGGCGGCGATGCGCTCCGTCGACGGGCAGGCCTTCCGGTTCGACTTCGCGCCGAACCGGGGGAAGGACGCGGTTCCGTGGACCGCCTGCTACCCGGGGGACGACACGGTCGACATCATCGGCATGGACTCGTACGACCAGGCTCCCGGCCGGACCTTCGAGGAGCAGGCGTCGGCGGAGTACGGGCTCAGGGCGCAGGTCGCCTTCGCGCGGGAGCACGGCAAGGAGATCTCGTACCCGGAGTGGGGGCTGTTCCGCAACGGGGACAACCCGGAGTACATGCGGGGCATGCTCGACTGGATCGACGAGCACCGGCCGCTCTATCAGACCATCACGGACTACTGTCCGCACGGCGTCTGGCAGTGTGATGACAACCCCAAATCGTCGAGTGTGTTCCGTGCCCGGCTGTCCGGCCAGGGGCCCGTTGTGCCTACCGCGCCGCCTGTGCCTTCCGTTCCTCCGGTGCCGTCCGTACCGCCTGTGCCGTCGGCCGCGCCGGAGCCGCCCGCTCCGCCCGTGCCCGCGGAGACCGCGACCCCGGCGCCGACGCCCGTGCCCACGCGGACCCCGGCACCGCCGCCGGTGACGCAGCCGGAAGAACCAGCACCGGCCCCGAAGCCGTCTCCGGCACCTGTGCCGCAGATCGCCCCGCCCGTCCGGTTCAACATGGTCGAGTGGTGCGTCCCGGCACCGCTGAGGCAGTGGGCCGGGCCGTGGGCGCCGAACGGCAAGTTCTGTGTGAAGGTGCCGTGGCCCGTCGGCTGGGGCGCGCCCCGGCACACCGGCGCCGGTACGGGGGCGGCGGAGCGCCCCGCGCGCTAACCGGCATCGCCCCGGTCCACGGCCGCCGCCTGCCAGTCCTTCAGCCGGTCGCGCCATTCGCGCGCGGCCGGGAACCGTTCGGCGACCGTACGGGCGGTACGGTCCCGGAGCCCGGCCTGGGCCGTCCGGAGCCGTAGCAGCGGCTCCAGCGCGGCCGGGGCCATCAGCAGCCGCCGGTTGGTGACCGCCTCCGGCCGCCACTGGTTCTTGTACGGCTCCGCTCCGCGCAGCAGGCTCACCACCCGGCGGCCGGTCCCGGCGGCGAAACCGGTCTCGTGCCGCAGCAGCATCGTGGCGACGTCGACCCGGCGCTCCCGGAGCCCCGGGTCGGCCCCGTAGAGATAGCCGCCGGTCATCCGCTCGGACGCCAGGGTCAGACCGACCGCGACGACCTCCCCGGCCAGCCGGTACTCGGTGAGGGCCGCGTCGCCGTCCCGGACCATCCGGCGGGCCGCGCGGACCAGGTGTTCCGCGAACCGGGGCCGGAGGTGTTCCACGGTCACGCCCCGGCCGCGCCACTGGAGTTCGTGGAGCCGCAGCAGCCGCGCGACCGCGTCCGGTACCTCGTCGGGCCCGGCGGGCACGGCCTCGATCCCCAGCGCGTCGATCTTCCTCAGCTTGGCCCGGGCCCGCTGCGCGCGGGGTGTCGGCAGCCGTTCGACCAGGTCGGTGAGGGGGGCGGCGGGCAGCTCCAGACAGACGGAGTCGGCGAGGGCGCCCCGGGCCCCGGTCCACCGCTCGTACAGCCGCTCGGCGGCGGCCCCGGGTCTGACCTCGCGCAGCTCGACCACGGCGTGCCGGGCGGCCCGTCGCAGCCCCCGCTCCAGCGCGTCGAAGACGGCGTCGGTATCCGAGGGACCGGTGTCCGGGTCCGTGTCGGCGACGAGGACGTCGGTGTAGTCGGAGATCCCGCCGCCGAGCCCGACGAGCAGCGGCATCGGCCGGTGGACCAGCGTCAGCGGCGCGGCGGCCACCAGCCGGCCGTCCCGGCGGACGAGGACGACCCGCAGCGGCCCGCCCCCGCCGTACGACCGCCACCAGGACTCCAGCCAGGCATGGCTCTGGAAGGGGGTGGCGGTGGAGCAGCGCCGCCGGAGGTCGTCCCACTCGTCCCGCAGCCGGGCGAAGTCCCGCCCGTCCCGGCAGAGGGTGACGGCGAACCCCGCCGGAGTGCCGGAGCCGGTACCGGAGCCGGTACGGGTACGGGCGGTGTCGGAGGTACGGCCCGGGGCCGCCGGTCGGGCCGTCCGGCAGCACCCGGCCGCCGGTTCGGAGTCCGGCCCGGACCGCGGCGTACAGCACCCGTCGGCGGGGCCGCCCCCCGAGCCGTCCGACAGGACGCGAAGGCCCGTCCACTCCCCCGTCCCCCACCGGATGCCGTCCGGGGCGCGCCACGGCGGACCGGCCGGGCCCGGGGTCGTACGGGCCGGGCCGGGGCCGCCGGTGGCTTCGGGCATCAGACGCGCTCCAGCCCGGCCGCGGCCGACGGCGCCGCCGCGCCCTCGGTCGCGGGCGCGGGCACCGTCGCGGCGGCCGACGCCGGCCCGGCCACGGAAGCGGTGGTGCCGTCGGCGCCGGGGGCCGCGCGCCGAACCCGGGGGCGTACCAGCAGGACCAGGCCGCCGAGCAGACCACCGGCGGACCCGCCGACCGCGGCACCGACCCGGATCGACGGGGAGACCGTCTCGGCGGGCGGGATGGCCCGGGAGAAGCTCAGCAGCCGTACGCCGGTGTTCTCGGCGACCTGATTGCTGCTCACGAAGACGGCGTCGGCGACGGCGTTGGCGATGTCGGCGGCCTCGCCGCGCCGGTCCGACGTACCGGTGATCGCGATCATCGGCGAGTCGGGGGAGGTCTCCGTACGGACCCGGTCGCGCAGTTCGGCGGCGGGCATCCCGGCGGCCACCCGGGCGTAGGCGATCGTGGAGTCGCTGGTGGCGACCCGTCCGTAGGCCTGGGCGAAGCCGATGGCCGCGCCCGGCTGGGCGTCCTTGCCCTCGGCGACCGCGACGATATAGCTGGTGGCCGCGTACTGGGGGGTGGCCAGCGCGCCGTACGCGCCTCCGGCCAGCGCGCCGGTGACGGCGAGGGCGGGCAGCGGCCACCAGACGGGGAGCCTCCGTACAAAGGACCGCCGCGGACCGGACTCCGGCTCCTTCTCAGGAGTGTCCTGCCCCATATCGTCGGACCGTTCGGCCTTCCCGGCCTTCCCGGACTTCCCGGTCCGGTCCGGCTTTCCGGCGTTCTCGGCCTGCTCGAGCCTCACGGTCTGCTCCGGCTTCCCGGTCCCCTCGTCCGGCTGTTCGGACCGGGGCTCCCGGGGTTCGTGGGACTTCCTCATCGCTGGACTCTCCCGATCGGATCGTGGTCGTGGTCGTGGTGGGACTGCTGCTGCGGAAGGTGCTCGTCGGGGCGCCCGGCACCGACGCCGACGCCGAGCAGACGGTCGTAGAGGGCGGTGACGCGTTCGGCGGTCCGCCGGATGTCGTAGCGGTCGACGCCCGGCGCCGGTACGCGCCCCGGCGGCGGGCCCGCCTTCGCGTCCCGTACGGCCGCGATCAGTCCGGCGTCGTCCGGGCCGACCCGCCGCGCGCCCGGCACCTCGGCGGGCGGCAGATCGGCGACGGCGGGACAGGCCCGGTGGACCACCGGCAGCCCGGCGGCCAGCGCCTCCACGACCGCCAGCCCGAACGCCTCGTCCCGGGACGGGGAGACGAAGAGATCGAGCGCCCCGAGCACCCCGGGCACGGTGAGACCCGGCGCCTCGCCTTCGAAGGCCCCGCAGTCGCCCGGCAGCAGGACCCGGTCCGCCACGCCCAGTCCGGCGGCGAGCCGCACCAGCCGGGCGCGTTCGGGTCCCCCGCCCGCGATCAGGGCGACCGTGCCGGGGACGGCGGCGACCGCCCGGACCACCGAGTCGAAGCGCTTTCCGGGGACGAGCCGGCCGACCCCGCCGATCGCGTACGCCTCCGGGGCGATCCCGAGCCGGGCCCGTACCGCCGCCCGGGCCGCCGGGTCGGACCGGAACAGCGCCGCGTCGATCCCGTTGGGGACCGTCTCGATCCGGGACGGCGGTACGCCCCATCGCGCGAGCCGGGCCGCGACGGTCTCCGAGACCGCGACCGTGGTACCGCCGAGGCGTTCCGTACCGAGGTAGAGCGCGCGGACGCCCCGGGTCAGGGCGCGGCCCTCGATCGCGTCGGCGCCCAGGGAGTGTTCGGTCGCCACGACCGCGCGGACCCCGGCCGCCCGGGCCGCGAGCCTGCCGTAGACGCAGGCCCGGTAGAGATGGGTGTGGACGAGGCCGTAACCGCCGCGCCGGATCAGCCCGGTCAGCCGGGGCAGTGCGGCCAGATCCCGGTTGCCGCGCATCCGGAGGTCCGTGACACGGACCCCGTCGGCCCGCAGACCGGCGGCGACCGGGCCCGGTTCGGTGAGGGTCACCACGTCGCAGGCGTACGGCAGATGGCGGAGCAGCAGCCGCAACTGCTGCTCGGCGCCGCCGGTGCCGAGGCCCGTGATGATCTGGAGCACCCGGGGCCGTACGGCGCTCATCGCAGCCCCGTCCGGTGGCCGATCCGCTTGGCCCAGAGCCGGGCCGAGCGGTCGGCCTGGCTGATGTGCGTACGGGCCAGGGCGTACGGCCCGCCGAGCCCGGCGGGCGGCCGGATGGCGCAGCCGTAGGCGTATCCGGCGGCCCGGACCGCCGCCGCGACCCGGCCGTCGACCGTGCCGTACGGATAGCAGAAGCCCTCGGGGGCGCGGCCGGTCAGCTCGGACAGCCAGGCCCGGCTGCGGGTGGTCTCCTCGCGCAGCGCCTGCCCGTCGAGCCGGGTGAGGTCGACGTGGTAGAGCCCGTGGGAGGCGATCTCGGTACCGGCGGCGACGGCGGTACGGATATCGGCCTCGTCGACCAGGGGGCGGCGCGGTCCTTCCGGGTCCCAGGCGTTGTCGCCGCCGAGCCTGCCGGGCAGGACGAAGAGGGTCGCGGTGCAGCCGTGGCGGCGGAGCACCGGCAGCGCGGCGGCGGCGAAGTCGGCGTAGCCGTCGTCGAAGGTGAGACCGACGAGGCCCCGGCCGCGGCCCTCCGCGCGGGCCCGCAGCAGGGTGGCGACGGACACCCCGGTCAGGCCCCGGGCCGCCAGCCAGCGGAGCTGGAGGTCGAGCCGGTCGGGGGCGACGGTGATGCCGTACGGGTCATGGGCCGGGTCGGCGACCGAGTGGTACATCAGGATCCACGGCGCTCCGGTGGCGTCCCGGCGCGGGGACTGCGTCCGGGTCCCGTCCGCACGGGACGGGCGGGAGCTGTCCGCGTAGGACGGCCGGGTGCTGTTCGCGCAGGCCCCCGCGCCCCTGAGGGCCCGTCCGCCGGGCCCCGTGACGGGTGCGGTCGGGGTTCCTCCGACGGCGGGCGGGCACGGCGGCTCGGCCCGGAACCGGAGGGACGCGGGAAGCAACCGTACGATCCGCCACGGACGGCCCGCCGCCCGGTGCCGGGCCCGCTCGGCGGACGGGACCGGGCGGGCGGCGATCGTCTGGTGGCGCGACGGCGGCGCCGTGTCAGCTGACATGTCGGGCGATCCTCTGTCGGGTGAGAGCCAGCAGATGGACGACTTCGGGGGCTCGGACCGCGAGCCCGGTGACGGCGAAGACGGCGGGGACGAGCAGACAGCCCACGGCCAGGCTCGGCAGCGCCGAGTCGATCGTGCCCGCGGCGAGGCGTCCGGCGGTGGCGGCGCACCCGGCGGCGAGCGCGAGCCGCCCGAGTGCCGGAGTGATGGCCCTGACCCGGATGGCGACGACCCGGGAACCGAGGCCGCGCAGCAGGAGCAGGGCGGTGGTGCTGATGCCCGCCGCGTTGGCCGCGGCGATGCCGTAGACACCCCAGGGGCCGACGGCCGCCGCGCCGACGGCCACGGTCACCGCCAGACCGGCGGCCATCGCGGCGGCCGGATACCAGGTGGGCCGTCCGGCGGAGAAGAACGGCCGGCACAACGCGCCGACCAGGGTGTGGCCGAGGAGCCCGGCCGCGTACACCCGCATCACGGTCGCGGTCGCCTCGGTGTCCCCGGCGCCGAAGGCGCCCCGCTGGAACAGGACCTCGATGATCTGCGGGGCGTAGCCGAGGATCAGGGCCGTACCGAGCAGGACGACGAGGCCCGCGAGCGCGAGATCGTTCTCCACCCGGCGGCGGGCCCGGTCCCGGTCGCCCTCGGCCATGGCCTGCGCGACGGCCGGAAAGGTGACGGTGCAGAACATCAGCGACAGCACCATCGGCATCTGGGCGACCTTCTGGGCGTAGTTCAGATGCGAGATGGCGCCGCTGGGGAGGGACGAGGCGAGAAAGCGCTCCACGAGGACCTGGGACTGGCGGCTGACGGCGAACAGGACGACGGGCGCGAGCAGGGCGAGTCCGAGCCGGATGTGGTCGGGGGCCTCGGGGTCGTCCGGCCGGTCGTCATGGGCGCGGTGTCCCGGCCCCGGGGTGGGGGCCGTGGGGCAGCGCTTCGACTGCGGGCCGTCCGTGGTTGCTCGCGCGGTTCCTCGCGCCCCCGGGTGCCCGGCGTCGGACCCGTCGTCATGGGATCCGGGCCCCGGCGCAGGCGGATGCGGGCCGTCCGTGGTGGCTCGTGTCCCTGAGGGCTCCGCCGGGACGCCCTTGCGGGGACGGGGGAAGGACGTGCGAGGAGGTGCGGCGCGGCGGGGGGTGACCCGGCGGGCGAAGGACGGGAGCTGGACCAGGATCATCAGCGCGCCGCCGAGCGCGACCCCGGCCGCCGCCGCGCGGACCCCCCACAGGGAGTGCAGGGCGACGGTGGTCGCGATGATGCCCGCGTTGTACGCGACGTAGACCCCGGCGGGCGGTACGAAACTGCCGTGGGCCCGCAGCGCCGCGCTGAAGTAGCCCGCGACCCCGAACGTCAGCACCGTCAGGGCCGTCAGCCGGGTGCAGTCGACCGCCAGTCCGGGATCGGCGAACCCGGGCGCGAGGGCGGCCACGAACTGCGGGGCGAAGGCCACCAGGAGCAGGGTCGCCGCGGCGAGTACGGCGAACAGCCGGGGGAAGGTGTGGCGGACGAGTTCGCGGACCGGGTCCTCCGGGCCCGGTGGGGGGAGCGCCCCAGCGGCCGGGCCGACGGCCGTACGCCGGGCCAGGGCGTGGCTGAACGCCGGTACCAGCAGCAGCGCCATCGCGTCCTCGATCAGCAGGGTCGCCGCCATCTCGGGCACGGTCCAGGAGATGAGGAAGGCGTCGCTTTCGACGCTCGCGCCGTAGATCCGGGCGATCGCCTGGTCGCGGACGAGACCCAGCAGGGCGCCCGCCAGGGTCAGTCCGGCGGTGACGGCGGCGGCCCGGGCGAGCGCGTTGCCGAGCCGGGAGGGCTCGGTCCGGGTGGTGGACGTACCGTCGCGGGTATCCACGCCCGTCATCCGGCCGTCCCGGACGCGGACACCCCGGCGGGCGGCGGCGGTACGGAAGGCCCGGACGCGGCGGCCGTACGGTCACCCGCGCCCGGCTGCGGCACCCGCGCGCCACCCGAACCGACACCCGGGCCTGCGGCTTCCCCGCCCGTGCCCGCCGGTTCCGGCTCGCCCAGCGGGGCCAGCGCCCACCGGGCCGCCAGGCCGAAGACGATGCCGGTGAGGACCGTGGAGGGGCCGCCGATGTCCGCGTAGAGGAAGTCCACCGTCTGCCAGAGCGTCAGCGCCACCGCCGCCAGGCCGCAGTCCAGCGCGCCGCGCCGGGCCACCAGCCGGCGGACGCCGCCGACCAGCAGGGCGGCCCAGCTGCCCGCGAAGGCCGTCGCCCCGATCAGGCCCTGTTCGCTCAGGACGAGGAGGTACATGTTGTGCGGGGAGAGCAGCGGCTGGCGCAGGAACTCCCGGCCCGCGCCCGCCGTGTCGCTGCCCGAGGAGAGGCCGATCCCGGCGTGCGAGTCGCGGTGGTCGGGGAAGCCCTTCAGGCCGACGCCGGTGAGCGGGCGCTCCCGCCACATGCTCCCGGCCGCCGCCCACATGGTGTACCGGTCGGTGACCGAGCGGTCCGGGGTGTCCGTGACGCGGGTGATGCTGCCGAGCCGGTCGCCGATCATCGCGGAGCCGACCCCGAGGCCGCCGACCAGGACGACGGTCGCGGCGGCGGCGACCGCGAGCACGGTCAGGGCCCGCCGCACCCCGGCGAGCAGCAGCATCGCCAGCGCCGCGACGGCGGTGGCGATCCACGCGCCGCGGCTGAAGGAGAGCCCCAGGGGGACGACGAGGAGGACCGCGGCGCCCGCGGCGGCCGGGCGGAGCCGGACCGGGGCGCCGGGGGGCGTCCGCAGGGCGAGGGCGGCGGCGGCGAGGAGCCCGTAGGCGACCACCGTGGCCATGCCCATGACGTCGGTGGGGCCGAAGGTGCCGACGGCCCGGACGTCCTCGCCCATATAGGAGGCGCCGGTGCCGGTGGCGTACTGGTGCACCCCGATCGCGCCCTGGACCAGGGCCAGGACGACCAGCGCGCCGGTGACCGCGCGGAAGTCGCGGGCGTCGCGGACCAGCAGGACGACGGCGGCCGGGACGAGGACGAAGACCTGGAGGTAGCGGACGAAGCCGGGCAGCGCGGCGGTCGGGTCGACGGCGGTGACGGTGGCGACGGCGATCGCCGCGGCGGGCGCGCCGACGACGAGCGCGGCGGTACGGCTCAGGGGCCTGGCCCTGGTCCGCAGCACCCGGGCCAGACAGCAGACGACCAGGACGCCGGAGGCGATGTCGGCGGGTCCGACGCCCCCGCCGCCGGAGGCGCCCGAGGGCAGCGGGACGGCGAGCAGGAGCACCGTCACGATCAGCGGCAGCAGCTCCCACGGAATCGGCCTGGGGCCCGGGGGTGGCGGCGTCGGGGTCGGGGCGCCGGCCCGGCGCGGTCGGGGCAGGGCCCGCGGAGCGGCCATGTCAGCTGCCTCCGAGCCGGAACAGGGAGACGGCGGTCCGCGCCATGATGCAGAGGTCCTGCCAGGGCGACCAGGTCTCGATGTAGTGGTTGTCGAAGCGGGCCCGCTCCTCGATGGAGGTGTCGCCGCGCAGTCCGTGGATCTGGGCGAGGCCGGTGAGTCCGACGGGCATCCGGTGGCGGGCCGCGTAGCCGGGGTGGAGATGGCTGAACCGGCCGACGTAGTAGGGGCGCTCGGGCCGTGGCCCGACCAGGCTCATATCGCCGCGGACCACGTTCCACAGCTGCGGGAGTTCGTCGAGGGACGTCCGGCGGAGCAGACTGCCGGTGGCGTTCATCCGGTGGTCGAAGGCGATGTTCCAGCGGGTGGCGGACTCGTGTTCGTCGGCGGGCGCGAGGGTGCGGAACTTCAGCAGGGTGAAGGGGCGGCCGTCGAGGCCGATCCGCTCCTGTCGGAAGATCACCCCGGGGCCGCCGGTGAGACGTACGGCGAGGGCGCAGGCGGCGAGTACGGGCGCGGCGGCCAGCAGCGCGAGACCGGCGAGCACGGTGTCGATGACGCGTTTCACGGCCCGGGCGACGGGCCGGTGGAGCCCGCCGCGCAGGGGTTGGACGGCGAAGCCCCACAGATGGTCGGGGCCGGCGGCGCGGCGCCACAGATTGCCCCCGGCGGCGCCGCCGTCGATCAGCCACTGCCGGACACCGTGGGCGGCGAACAGGGCGACGAGGGCGGAGGATTCGTGGTCGGCGCCGGGCTGCTCGGTGAAGACGGCGTCCCGCACGGCGTTCTGGACGACGGCCCGGCGGACGTCCTCGGCGGTGGTCAGCAGCGGCAGGGCCGGGCCGCAGGTCCGTTCGGGGTGGTCGCCGCCGGGTGCCGGGACGGGTACGACGGCGGGCGCCGGGACGGGCGCGAAGGGCTGCGCGGCGCCGACCAGGCCGACCGGCCGCATCCCGTAGCCGGGGTGGTCGGCGAGGGCGGCGGTGACCCGGGGGACGAACGGTCCGGCGCCGACGACGAGTACGGAGCGGGGGCGGCGGGCCCCGGCCCGGCGGCGGGCCTCGTACAGCAGGGCGCGGGCGGTACAGCACAGCACGGCCTGTACGGCGGCGGCGAGCAGCAGGGCGCCCCAGCCGAGGGCGCGTTCGGGGGCGTAGGCGGTGGCGGTCTCGTTGAGGACCAGCCACTGGAGGAGCGCGAGCAGGGCCAGGTTCGGCAGTTCGGCGAGGGCGGACGGGGAGAGCCGGGGCCGGTACAGGCCGCGGCAGGCGTGGACGGCGGGCTGGAGCAGTACGGCGGCGGCGACCCCGGCCGCGGGCCACGGCGGCGACGGCGCCAGCAGCGGGGTCAGGGCGAGGGCCGCGGCGTCGGCGGCGAACAGGCCCGCCCCGGGGCCGAGTCCGGTTCCGGCGCGCCGCCGGACGGCCCGGCCCGCCGCGCGACGCCGGTGCCGGGCGGCACGGCGCGGCGGACGCAGGGCCGCGGCGCCCGCAGTGGACACCGTGGGCACCGGGACGGCACGGTGCTGGTGGGGTGCGGGGGCGCTCTCCGTCGTCATCGCCTGATGCGCTTCCTCGTCGAAGTGGGGGGCGAGTTGAGCAGGTCCTGGTAGAGGCCGGAGACGGCGGCGGCCGTCCGGCGGACGTCGCCGGTCGCCCGGGTGTGGTCCCGGGCCTCCCGGCCGAGGCGGTCCCGCAGCCCCGGGTCCGCCAGCAGGGCGCCGAGCGCGGCGGCGAGGGCCCGGGGATCCTCCGGCGGTACGAGGGCGTGGGTGTCGTGGCCGGGCGGCAGGCTCTCCCGGGCGCCGCTGACATCGGTCACCACCACGGGCCGTCCGCAGGCCATGGCCTCCAGCGGGGCGAGGGCCATGCCCTCCCAGCGGGACGGGAGGACGACGACGTCGGCGGCGCGCAGCCAGGGCCGGACGTCGCGGATGGCACCCGCGAAGCGGACCCCGGGCGGGGCGAGCCGGGTGAGCGCGGACCGGTCGGGGCCGTCACCGACGAGGACGAGCCGGGCCCCGGGCGCGGCTGCCCTGACCTCGGGCCAGGCGGCCAGC
Organism: Streptomyces sp. NPDC006798; assembly: GCF_040635975.1. Taxonomy (NCBI): domain Bacteria; kingdom Bacillati; phylum Actinomycetota; class Actinomycetes; order Kitasatosporales; family Streptomycetaceae; genus Streptomyces; species Streptomyces sp. NPDC006798. Next base: position 62,694 of record NZ_JBEYIS010000034.1, on the reverse strand, counting down.
AGGACGTCCTGGCCCTTCTGGCGGCAGAGCCGGCCGACGCAGAGCACGACGGGGGCGTCGTCGGGGACGCCGGTGAGTTCGGGCAGAGCGGCGCGCTCCCGCCGCCGGTCCCGGCCCGCCGTACCGCCGTCGCCGTTGTTCGTACGGTCGTCGTGGACGGTGGGCGGCGGCGGCTCGCCCGGTCCGAAGCGGCCGAGGTCGACACCGTTGCGGATGACGGCCCAGCGGGCGGCGATCCCGGCGTTCTCCCCGGCCCGCCGCTCGGTCTCGCTGACGCAGAGCGTCCGGGTCGACCAGCGGGTGCCGTACCGCTCCCAGACCCGGGACAGTTCGGCGGCCCGGCCCTCGACGGCCTCGAACGACCAGGCGTGCGGCTGGAAGACGGTCGGCACCCGGCCGCGGACCGCGAGCCGGGCCACGAGCCCCGCCTTGGCGCTGTGGGCGTGGACGAGGTCGGGGCGGCTGCGGCGGATCAGCCGGGCGGCGGTCCACAGTTCCCGGGGCAGTCCGGGCCCGGGGGCCCGGACCGCGGGCCAGTCGTGTACCCGGGCCCCGGCCTCGGCGGCGCGCTCGGCGAGTTCGCCGCCCGGCGGGCAGGCGACCTCGGCCCGCAGTCCGTCGGCGATCTGCGCCCGGACGAGGTCGGTGACCACGCGGGCGACTCCCCCTTCCACCGGCTGCACCAGGTGGAGGACGGTCAGTGGGCTCGGCTCGGTCCGGGTTCTGTACGGCACGTGCGGCTCTCTTGGTACGAGGGGTGGATCAGGCTCGGGGCGAGCAGCGCCGCGGGGGACGTCAGCGGCGGGTGTCTGCCTGTACGAAGAGAACGCCGAGGGAGTATCCGAGGTTTTCGGTCTCGAAGCGGAAACTCAAACTGGTGACCCCGGACACCAGTGCGGCACCGATGTCGAGAACATCGGAGTCGTAGCCGAGGGTGTTCTTATGGGCGGGTTGTCTGACGATCTCGGTTCCGGGCCCCGTGATGGTGGAGTTCATCAGGTCCCCGGCCGGGTTGTCGGCGTTTTCGAGTTCGAAGGTCTTTCCGGTATTCGTACGAATGCGGGCCCGGTCGCCGGTCACTCCGCGGTCCCCGTCGTATCCCGCGATGCCCGCGATTCCCTTCGCCCCGGCCGGTACCCGCAGCCCGTCGAGGGTGATCTCGTACGAGGGGTGTTCGGCGTTCAGGGTCTGGAAGCCGTCCCAGAGGGAGAGGTGGCGCAGCGGCTCCGCCGGGTCCTCGTAGGCGACGGCGAGGGTCCAGCCGCCCCAGGCGCCGGTCCTGGAGTGGCCCATGGCGACATTGATCTGGGCCACGGTCCACAGTCCCGCCCCGGCCTGCCGGACCAGCGGGGTGATGTCGGCGGACGCCTGGAAGGCGTCGGCGCCGTCGGCGTCCCGGTGCGCGATCGTGGTGTCGGCGAGGACCTCTTTGTAGCGGCCCCCGGGCTCGGCGACGAGTACCCGGCCGTTGTCCTCCGGCGGCTTCTGCTCGCCGACCCGCAGGTTGCCGCCCCAGTACAGCCGGGCATAGCTGACCCTGGCACCGGCCGGGAGCGCCAGCCGGGCCCGGCTGGAGTTGTAGGTATTGGGGTCGTCGTCCTCGTCCGTGTAGAACATCTCGTAGTCGCCGTTGACCCCCCGGCCGCCGCCCTGGGGGGTGGCGCAGGGCGCCGCCCCGGTGGTCTCGGGGGTCCGGCAGGTGATGGCCGCGTTGGCGGTCCGGACGATCCCCCCGTGCTGGACGGCGTGGTAGCGCTGGACGAAGGGGATCCGGGGCGACTCGGGCTGGTCCGAGACCCCGGCCGCGCCCACCCCCTGGGCGGTGAGACCGAGCAGGGCCGCGGCCGTCAGCAGGAGTACGGCCCCGCGGGTGCCACGGCCCGGGATACCCGACGCGTTCGACATGGGGTGCCTCTCCCACTCGGTCAACCTGACAAAAACAGGAGTTGGCACTTTGGCAGATGAACCGTCGGTAATCACGCCGGACGCGCCTGTATTACCGGCTCGGCAACGTACGGACCACCCGAAAGAGACTTTCGAGTGATCGGGCGCATCCTTTTCCGGAGCCGCTCGTTATGACGGTTTCGGTTTCCCGGCCGGGACCGGGCGATAACCCCGGGGCCCGGGTCTCGTTGTCCAGGGCGAAGGCGGCGAACTCCGCCGCCGGAGAAAGGGATGCGAAAAGATGAAGTATGCGAGGGTGGCCGCGCTCGTCGTCGGTTCGGTGGCCGCGATCGGCGCGGCGGGGCCCGCGACGGCCGCGACCGCGACTCCGTCGGCCATGCCCCCGATGAGCCTCAACGGCGGTCTCAACCAGATCGTGAGCGAGACGCCGCTGCTCAACGGCGGCAGCGGGAACGCGGTCAAGGACGTCGCGGACACGGCGATGCAGCTCAACAGCTTTAAGGGCCAGGCGCCCGAGAAGGTGCTGCAGACGGCGGCCGGCGCCACGCCGATGCTGGGCGGGATCAGCCTCGGCAACTGAGGCCGTCGACCGCGCGCCGGGGCGCTGTCCGGGGGCCGTACGGGCGGCTCCGGGGCGGCGCCCCGGTCCGTCCCGGCCCGACGGCACGGGCCCGGGAAAAGGAAAGGGTGGTGCCCCCGGCGGGAAGCCGGGGGCACCACCCGTTGTCGCCGACGCGGTACGTCAGCCGTTGACGCAGGTGTTGCCGAAGGCCGGGTTGAGCAGCCCGATGACGTTGATCGAGTTGCCGCAGACATTGACCGGCACGTGGACCGGGACCTGCACCACGTTCCCGGACAGGACGCCCGGGGAGTTCGCGGCGGCGCCGTTCGCGTTGCTGCTGGCGAACGCGCTACCAGCGGCGGCACCGGCGGCGAGACCGGCGGTGGCGAGCACCACAGCGGCCTTCTTGGCAGTCTTCATGGGATATAGCACCTTCTGTTCGAATTTCTGCGTTATGCCCCGCGTGAAGGGCTCACACAGATCGAAACGGCCGATGCCCGGTGGAGACACGGGCGACACCTCGGGGGACCCCCGTTCGGCCCAATGGAGCCGGGGACCGGCGCGGTTCCGCGTCAGCGTCCCGGGGCCGGGTGAGCCGTTGGGGTGAACCGGGAGAACCAAACTTCGGGGGGCTCTGTTGTCAGGGCGCTCCGGTAGTGGGCATCCACGACACAGAAGGACGGAACATGCTCAAGAAGGTTATGGCGACTGCGGCGGTCTCCCTCTCCGTGGTCGGCGCGGGCGCCACGCAGGCTATGGCCATCGGCGATCACGAGGGCACCACCTCGGTCAGCGGCAACAACGCGTCGCAGAGCTACGGCAACTCCGAGACCTACGGCGACATGAGCCCCCAGCTCGGCCTGGTCCAGGGTTCCCTCAACAAGCCCTGTGTCGGTCTGCCGCTCAAGGCCAACGCCGGCTCCCTCGTGGGCATTCTGGTGCCGGTCGCCGTCCAGGACATCCCGATCCTGTCGGCCCCGCAGAACCAGCAGTGCACCGAGAACTCGACGCAGGCCAAGGGCGACGAGCCGCTGTCGCACATCCTCAGCAACATCCCGGTCCTCTCGGGCAACGGCGTGGCCAACAGCTGACGCCCGCCGCGGACGCGGCACGGAAACCCCGGCATCCTCGCGGTGCCGGGGTTTCCCCCTTTTCCGCCGGCCGGCTCCGACCGCCCACGGGCTCGCGACAGCTTTCCGCAAGCCGGAATCCCGAACTGCGGACCGGAATACCATCCGGAATCCGATCACTGTCGCACGGATTCCGGACGTACGACCTCCGGCCGTTTCGCCCTCTTCCGCCTCCGCCGTACGGGATCCCGCCGACCGGATCCCCGAGCCTCGCGGAATCGATTCATCGAAAACTCTGCACCGAATGCCTCATCCTTTCGACGGAAATCATTCGGCGGAGCTTCACCCGGCAAACGGGTGAATCGGTGGCCGCCCGACCGTGCCGTGGTGCTTGAATATCCGCGCGGACCGTGGAATCGGATCCGTGCCGGATGTCTGTCTCCAGCCGGCGGCGCATTGCGTCGTGGGGCAGTCGTGCTTCCAGTTGGCCTGGCACATCCGGAGAAGCGCCACGCTCCGCCGCCGTCGGAGGAGGGCCGCCCCGGCGATCCTCCTCCGATTATTCCGGGCGTCGACCATTCGGCCGCCCTCAGGCTTTCGGGTGAAGGCGCGGAACCAAACGGATCGAGGGCAGTTGATCAGTCTGCTCCACGATCGATCGTCATAGCGAAAAGGGAACATCAAGTGATCAAGAAGATTCTGGCTACCGCTGCGGTCACCGCTTCGATGGTGGGCGCCGGCGCCACGATGGCCGCTCCGGCCATGGCCATCGGCAACGACTCGGGCACCACGTCCTTCAGCGGCAACGGCGCCTCGCAGACCTACGGCAACTCCGCCACCCACGGTGACATGAGCCCGCAGATGGCGCTCGTCCAGGGGTCGCTGAACAAGCCCTGCATCGGCCTGCCGGCGAAGGTCAACGCCGGTTCCCTGATCGGTGTCATCCCGATCGCCGTCCAGGACGTCCCGATCCTGTCGGCCCCGCAGAACCAGCAGTGCACCGAGAACTCGACGCAGGCCAAGGGCGACGAGCCGCTGTCGCACATCCTCAGCAACATCCCGGTCCTCTCGGGCAACGGCGCCGGCAACAACTGAGCCGACCGACCCGCGAGTGGTGCCCCCGAGCGCTCGGCGCCCGGGGGCACCCCCCTTTTCCCGGTCCGGACCCTCGCATACGAGTGACTTTTCCCTTGGTCGCTATAGCCGAGGTTCCCGGACGGGAACGCAGTCGTTACAAGATCTGCGGGGGCGCCATGGAACAGGGAACTGTCGGCGCGGCGCGCGAGAGTCGTGCCCGCGTTCGGCACCACCGCTGAAAGGATCGAGAAAATGAAGCACAAGAAGGCTGCCGCCCTCGTCGCGGGCATTCTGCTGGCGCTTGGCTCTGCGGCTCCGGCCATGGCCGACTCGAACGCCAATGGCGCCGCCGCCAACTCCCCCGGCGTCCTGTCCGGCAATGTGATCCAGGTTCCGGTACACGTTCCCATCAATGTCTGCGGTAACACCGTGAACATCATCGCGCTGCTGAACCCGACCCTGGGCAACGTCTGCGCCAACACCTGACACCCGCGCCGGCCGATCGCCGTGCCGCCTTCTCCGGCGTTGCCCGGTGGCGTGCGGCGCCGTTCGGTGTGTATGTCGCCGGAAGGGCTCCCGGGCTTCCCGCCCGGGAGCCCTTCCGGGCGCCGGGGAGACGGTCGCGACGTGGGCTAAAACACTCGGCGATCTTCGACCGGCCGCCGTAAGCTCCGCACATGCAGGTGATCCAGTCGACGAAGCTCGCCAATGTCTGTTACGAGATCCGCGGTCCGGTGCTGGAGGAGGCGATGCGGCTGGAGGCAGCCGGTCACCGCATCCTCAAGCTCAACACCGGCAACCCCGCGGCATTCGGTTTCGATTGCCCGCCGGAGATTCTGGAGGACATCCTCCGCAATCTCGGCGACGCGCACGGGTACGGCGACGCGAAGGGCCTGCTCTCGGCGCGGCGCGCGGTGATGCAGCACTACCAGACCAAGGGCGTCCCGCTCGATGTCGAGGACATCTATCTGGGCAACGGGGTCTCCGAGCTGATCCAGATGTCGATGCAGGCCCTGCTCGACGACGGTGACGAGGTCCTGGTCCCGGCGCCGGACTATCCCCTCTGGACCGCCTCGGTCTCGCTGGCCGGGGGCACCGCGGTGCACTACCGCTGCGACGAGCAGTCCGAGTGGATGCCCGACCTGGCCGATCTGGAGCGGAAGATCACCGACCGCACCAAGGCCATCGTGATCATCAACCCGAACAATCCGACCGGCGCGGTCTACGACGACGAGATGCTCCGGTCGCTGACCGAGATCGCCCGCCGCCACCGGCTGGTCGTCTGCTCCGACGAGATCTACGACAAGATCCTCTACGACGGCGCCACCCACACCCCGACCGCCGCGATCGCCCCCGATCTGATGGTCCTCACCTTCAACGGGCTCTCCAAGAACTACCGGGTCGCCGGATACCGCTCCGGCTGGCTGGCGGTCTGCGGCCCGAAGACGCACGCCTCCTCGTACATCGAGGGTCTGACGATCCTCGCCAATATGCGGCTCTGCGCGAATATGCCGTCACAGCACGCGGTGGCCACGGCGCTCGGCGGCCGGCAGTCGATCGAGGACCTCGTCCTGCCCGGCGGCCGGATCCTGGAGCAGCGCGACGCCGCCTACGAGGCGCTGACCCGGATCCCCGGGGTGAGCTGCGTCAAGCCGAAGGGAGCGCTCTATCTCTTCCCCCGGCTCGACCCGGACGTCTACAAGATCAAGGACGACCGGCAGATGGTGCTCGATCTGCTGCGGGCCGAGAAGATCATGGTGGTCCACGGGACCGGCTTCAACTGGCCGGAACCCGACCACTTCCGGATCGTGACGCTGCCCGCCGTCAACGACCTCACCGACGCGGTGACCCGGATCGGCTCCTTCCTGGACGGCTACGGGCAGCACTGATCCGTTCCGGCAGCTCGGAGCCCCTTTTCCGACTTCGGCGAACTTTAGACTGAATCCAAGGTAGGATGGTCTCCTGACAGTGAGCAGGAGGCCATCTTCATGTACGAGCCGATCCGCACCAGGTCTGTCCACTCGATGGCCGAAAGCCCCGCGTACCCTCATCGATCGCGCGAGGACGAGCTGGACATTCAGCTCGCCGGCCATCTCTCCGCACTGCTGGCCGTTACCGACGAGCTGGCCCTGGCCACCGCCGCCGACCGGATAGCGACCGAGGTCGCCCGGCTGCGCGGGGCACCGCCCGCCCGGCACACCGCCCTGAGCGGAACCGATCCGGCGGCGCTGCACCGCAGGGCGCATGCCCTGGCCGGGCGGGCGCTGGTCGTGGCCGCGTCCCGGGCGGACACCACGGTGGCGATCCTGGCCGCCGAGCGGATGGACGCGCATGCCGCGTCCATCGACGAACTGCGCCTGGCCGTCGCCTGAGGCGTACCGCCGGGGAAACCGGGAACCGCAGAGAACCGAGCCCCCGTCACCCGCTGCGGGGGGCGGGGTCTCGGCGATATCCACAGGCACCGGCGGCGCCTCCGTACGGCCGGTAGGGTCGGGGAAATTCTGCAGAGGTACGTGTCAGTGGTACAGCGGCCGGGGGAGCACGCATGGCATGGGACGAGTGGGAGCAGATCAAGGCGGATGTGGCGGAGCGGAACGCGCCCGGAATGCGGCTGAACGGGTTACCACCGGACGACAGCGGCCCCGCGACGAGCCTGGTCACGGGCGGGGTGCAGTCCAGTCGGCAGGCGTGGCTGGCGGCGGGGGACGGTATCGGCTCCTTACGGACGGGTATCGGCACGGCGTCAGGCAAGGCGGAACAGGGGCAAACCGGGCTCGGGGCGACCGACGGCTGTATGACGGCGGCGGCCCAGCAGGAGGTCTATGCCTCCTGGAAGAAGTACACCGAGGAGGTCGGCCGCCGCTGCGGCAGCCTCCAGGGGATTCTGGAGAAGGTCGGCCGGGATCTGCTGCTGACCGATGAAGCCGTGAAGGCCGAGGTCGACAAGGTCCGGGCGGAGTTCTCCGACCGCGACGACGTCGTCGGCGCACCGACGGGCCGGTGACGGCGCCGTGGATCTGAAGACCCTGAGGGCCCTGAAGCCCGCCGAGTTCGAGGGCGCCGCCGACGGCTACCGCGCCCTCGCGGATATGGCGCAGTCGGCGAAGGACCAGATCGAAAGCGGCGTGATCACCGGGATGCGCAAGGCCGGTCTGAAGGGCGAGGCCCTGGACGCGGCGCTGGGCGAGATCCGGGAGCTGGCCAAGAACTTCCAGTACACCCAGGTCGAATGCGGTGTGATCAGTACGGCGCTCAATGGCTTCGCCTTCGATCTGGCCGCCGCCAAGCAGAAGCTGGACGCGGCGCTCTCGGACGCCGAGGCCCGGAAGTTCTCGGTGAACGACGACGGGACGGTGACCTATCCGGCAGGCCCGGACAAGGTCGACGGGAAGATCCCCGAAGGGGGCTCGGCCCGGAGTTCCGGGATCGACCACCCGGTGTCCTACGGCATCGCTCGCCAGGCCGCCTATATCGACCCCAACCCGTACGCGGGTCCCGCCTATGACATCGCGGTACAGATCACCAGGGCGCTGGCGGAGGCCACCGCCGCCGACGGGAAGTGGGCTCCGAAGCTCCGGGCCCTGAAGGCGGACGACGATCTGACCGTCTCGGCCCGGGACTGGACGGACACCACGGCCGACACCGGTGGGGTCCGGGAAGCGGCCGGTACGTATCTGGCGACGATCGAGGGCGCGCCGAAGGACGCCTCCCCGGCCCGGAACGCGGAGTGGTGGCGCGGTCTGACGGACGAGGAGCGGAACGCGCTGATCTCGATGAACCCGGCGGGTATCGGCGCGCTGGACGGACTGCCGTCCGATGTCCGGGACGAGGCGAACCGTACGGTACTGGCGCAGAAGCAGGGCGAGTACCGGCTGTCGCTGAGCCAGATCCCACCCGCGCCGGAGAACAAGTACACCTGGATCAACGGGGGTCGGCTCCCGGTGAAGGTACGGACGGACGAATACCAGGATTGGTACAAGAAATACGGCAAGGATCACGAGCGGCTGACCAAGGCCCTCAAGGGGATGGACCGGATCGACGAGCGCTTCGGCGACACGGGGACGCAGGGGCTGCCGCAGGCGTATCTGCTGGGCTTCAGCCCCGAAGGCGACGGACGCGCGATCGTCGCCAATGGAAATCCCGATACGGCCGATCATACGGCGGTCTACGTCCCCGGTACCGGGGCGAGCCTGGAGAAGGCCGGGGGCGACATCAGCCGGATGACGACCATGTGGGAGGCCGCGAACACCGCCGCCAAGGGCCAGTCCGTCGCCACCATCACCTGGATCGGCTATGACGCACCCGACCACCCCGTGAAGGACGCCCCCTTCAGTCACTACGCCAATGACGCGGCACCGGCCCTCAACCGGTTCCTCGACGGGATCGATTCCTCCAGAACCGCCGAAGGACCGGGGCACACCACGGTCATCGGCCATTCCTACGGCTCGACGGTGATCGGTTCGGCCGCCCGGCAGGGCGATCTCAACGCCGATGACGTGGTGGTCGCGGGCAGTCCGGGCATGCAGGTGGGCAAGGCCGAGGAGTTGGACGTGCCGAAGGGCCGGGTCTGGAACCAGGAGGCACCCGGGGACATCGTGCCCGATATCGGCGGCTTCTCCCACGGCGGCGTCCAGATCATCGGCAATCACGTGGCTTCCGGGATCGTCCCCAGCGACGGCCTGTTCGGGGCGAACCAGATGACCACGGACACCAGGGACCACAGCGACTACTGGAAGGCCGGGACCCGGTCACTGCAGAACCAGGCGGAGGTTGTCGTCGGCAACTACGGAAACGTGAAGCTTGAAGACTAGGAAACCGGTCGCAGCGCTCTCGCTGGGACTGACACTCACTCTGATCACGGGATGCGGCATGGGTGACGGAACGCCGGAGGAGGATCCTCTTCCTTCCTCGGGCATCAGCACGATCAGTGATGCCAGGAACGAGACGGAGATGGTCGGCGCGGAGCTGCTCGGCCTGATCAGGACCGAGGGGGAACACTCCCCCGGCGGGGTCAGGATCACCGAGTGCGGCGACGGGAAGGACCCGGAGAAGTACTTCCAGACCTTCCATCCGATGAACTTCTTCCCGAAGGCGCCCGAGAAGCTGGCGGGTGTGATGGAGCAGCTCAAGGCAGAGCTGCCCGCCCTCGGCTGGAAGATCGTCCAGTACGAGTACGACACCAGCCAGAACAAGAATCTCAATCTGACCGCCGACCACGACGAGAAGCGGTTCAGCGTGAATATCGTCCACAAGGCGAAGGACAAGCGGCCGAGCCTGACCTTGCATGTGATCTCCGGCTGTTACGAGGTGCCCGAGGGCGAGAAGGTCGAGGGCTACTGAGCCCCGCCCGTACCCACCCGTAGCCGGGACACACCTCGGCCCCCGGTGCCTGGTCGGTAGGCGCCGGGGGCCGGGGGCGGCGGACCGGGAGGACAACTCCACAGGTCAGGGCGGTGTGGTCGGCAGGACCGCCGCTCGGGGACGGACGCGTTCGTGCGCGCCCGTCCCCGGTCTCGGGGTGGGTCAGCCCAGGCGGGCCACCAGGGCGCGGTACTCGTCCCACAGCTCCTTGGGCGTGTGGTCGCCGAAGGTGTTGAGGTGCTCGGGGACCAGGGCCGCCTCCTCGCGCCAGATCTCCGGGTCGACCTTCAGCAGGAAGTCCAGGTCCCCGGCGGAGAGTTCCAGGCCGTCGGTGTCCAGGGCGTCGGCGGTGGGCAGTACGCCGATCGGGGTCTTGACGCCCTCGGCGCGGCCGTCGAGACGCTCGACGATCCACTTCAGGACCCGGCTGTTCTCGCCGAAGCCGGGCCAGACGAACTCGCCCCGGTCGTTCTTGCGGAACCAGTTGACGTAGTAGATCTTCGGCAGCTTGGCCGCGTCGGCGCTCTGGCCGACCTTGATCCAGTGGGCCATGTAGTCGCCCATGTTGTAGCCGCAGAACGGCAGCATGGCGAAGGGGTCGCGGCGCAGCTCGCCGACCTTGCCCTCGGCGGCGGCGGTCTTCTCGGAGGCCACGTTGGCGCCGAGGAAGACGCCGTGCTGCCAGCTGAAGGACTCGGTGACCAGGGGTACGGCGGAGGCGCGGCGGCCACCGAAGAGGATCGCCGAGATCGGTACGCCCCTGGGGTCCTCCCACTCGGGGGCGACGGTCGGGCACTGCGCGGCGGGTACGGTGAACCGGGCGTTGGGGTGCGCGGCCGGGGTGCCGGTCGCGGGCGTCCAGTCGTTGCCCTTCCAGTCGGTGAGGTGGGCCGGGGTGTCCTCGGTCATCCCCTCCCACCAGATGTCGTTGTCGTCGGTGAGGGCGACATTGGTGAAGACGGCGTTGCCCCAGAGGGTCTTCATGGCGTTGGCGTTGGTGTGCTCGCCGGTGCCGGGGGCGACGCCGAAGAAGCCCGCCTCGGGGTTGATGGCGTACAGCTGGCCGTCCTCGCCGAACCGCATCCAGGCGATGTCGTCGCCGATGGTCTCCACGGTCCAGCCGGGGATCGTCGGCTCCAGCATGGCGAGGTTCGTCTTGCCGCAGGCGGACGGGAAGGCGGCGGCGACGTACTTCGGGGCGCCCTGCGGCGGGGTGAGCTTGAGGATCAGCATGTGCTCGGCGAGCCAGCCCTCGTCACGGGCCATCACGGAGGCGATCCGCAGGGCGTAGCACTTCTTGCCCAGCAGGGCGTTGCCGCCGTAGCCGGAGCCGTAGGACCAGATCTCCCGGGTCTCGGGGAAGTGCGAGATGTACTTGGTGCTGTTGCACGGCCACGGGACGTCGGCCTGGCCGTCGGCGAGCGGGGCGCCGAGGGTGTGGACGGCCTTGACGAAGAAGCCGTCGGAGCCGAGTTCGTCGAGGACGGGCCGGCCCATCCGGGTCATGGTCCGCATGGAGACCGCGACGTAGGCGGAGTCGGTGATCTCGACGCCGATCGCGGAGAGCGGGGAGCCCAGCGGGCCCATGCAGAACGGGACGACGTACATGGTCCGGCCGCGCATCGAGCCCCGGAAGATGCCGTCGGCGCCGGTGAAGATCTCCTTCATCTCCGCCGGGGCCTTCCAGTGGTTGGTCGGTCCGGCGTCCGCCTCCTTCTCGGAGCAGATGAAGGTGCGGTCCTCGACCCGGGCGACATCCGTGGGGTCGGACGCGGCGTAGTACGAGTTGGGGCGCTTGACGGGGTCCAGCTTGGTGAAGGTGCCCTTGGCCACCAGCTCCTCGCACAGACGCTCGTACTCCGACTCGGAGCCGTCGCACCAGACGATCCGGTCGGGCTGGGTGATCGACGCGATCTCGTCGACCCAGGCGATGAGCTCCTGGTGGTTGGTGGGGAGGGTGCCGAGGGCCCCGGGGCTGTGGGGGGCGTTCCCGGAGAGCACAGCGTCGCGCGCCACGATCGCTCCTTGTCGAGGGTTCTTGGTGAACTGTCTGCCCCGTGGGGGCTGCGACCCGGATGCCGTACCGCGCTCATCCGGTGCCGACCGCACTCATCTGATCATCGGGTGGCGAGTGCCCATCTGTCCAGGGGTCCTCTCACGTGAGCATCGCCACGTGTGACGATGCCCTCGCGCGGGGCTCTTCCGATACCGCCATCCGGGCGGGCGTACCGGACGGAGCGGGCGCTGGCTACCATCCCCTTATGACGCTTGCCGCGCCCGACGCGCCCGACGCGACCCCGGCGACCGCGATACCGTCGCCACTTCCGGTGAAGCCGAAACTGCGCGGCTGGCTGCACGCCGGAATGTTCCCGGCCGTCCTGGTCGCCGGACTCGCCCTGACCGCCTTCGCGGGCTCGCCGCGCGCCCGGCTGGCCTGTGCGATCTACACCCTGACCGCCTGCCTTCTGTTCGGGGTCAGCGCCCTCTACCACCGGGGGAACTGGTCGGCGCGCGGGGAGGCCGTACTGCGCCGGCTCGACCACGCCAATATCTTCCTGATCATCGCGGGCACCTATACCCCGCTGACGATGCTCCTGCTCCCGGATTCCACCGCCCGGCCCCTCCTGTGGGCGGTCTGGGCGGCGGCGGTGGCGGGGATAGCGTTCCGGGTGTTCTGGGTGGGAGCGCCCCGCTGGCTCTACACGCCCTGCTACATCGCGATGGGCTGGGTCGCGGTCTTCTTCCTCCCCGACTTCCTGCGGGCGGGCGGGATAGCGGTCCTGATCTGCGTGATCGTCGGCGGACTCCTCTACAGCGCCGGAGGGGTGGTGTACGGGATCAAGCGGCCCAACCCGTCACCCCGCTGGTTCGGCTTCCACGAGGTCTTCCACTCCTTCACCCTGGCGGCCTTCGTCGCCCACTACGTGGGCATCTCCCTCATCGCCTACCAGGCATAGACGGCCGGGTCCGACGACCCGGATCACCACCACCGCCGGACGGCCGTGGCGCACAGCGCGCCACGGCCGTCCGGCGTTTTCGCATTCCGTACGGCACCCACCGCCTCGGCCGCCTTGACCTCGACACGATTCTGAGAGTTACTGTCATTTGACAGCAACTCTCGTATCTTCTGTGGAGGTGATCGGTGTGGACCGGCGCTGGTGGGCCCTGGGCGCGCTCGTGACGAGCATGCTGGTACTCGGCTTCGATCTGACGATCCTCAATGTCGCCCTGCCGGCGATCGCCGACGATCTGGGCGCCTCCACCGGCGAGGCGCAGTGGACCGCCGACGCGTATGTCGTCTTCTTCGCCGCCCTGATGCTCCCGGCCGGGCTCGTCGGTGACCGGTTCGGCCGCCGCCGTACCCTGCTGGCCGGGCTCGGGATCTTTCTCGCGGGCTCGGTGCTCGGCGCGCTCGCGGACGACGTCGCCACCGTCATCGCGGCCCGGGCGGTGATGGGCGTCGGCGGCGCCTTCGTGATGCCGCTGGCGCTCTCCGTACTGCCCACCCTCTTCACCGAGCCCGCCGAGCGGACCAAGGCCGTCGGCGCCGTCTCGGCCGCCTCGGCGCTGGGGATGCCGCTCGGGCCGATCCTCGGCGGCTGGCTGCTGGACCACTACTGGTGGGGCTCGATCTTCCTGCTCAACGTGCCGATGGTGGCGCTCGGGATCGCCGCGTGCCTGCTGCTGCTCCCCGAGTCCCGGGACCCGGCCGCGCCCCGGGTCGACCCGTTGGCGACCGCCGCGACCGTCCTCGGCCTCGGCGCGCTGGTCTTCGGGGTGATCGAGGCACCGGTTCGCGGCTGGGGCGATCCGCTGGTGGTCGGCGCGTTCGCGCTCGGGGCGGCGGCCGTCGCCGGACTCGTCGGCCGGGAGCGGCGTTCCGTACGGCCCATGCTGGATCCGGCGCTCCTCTCCGACCGGGCCTTTCTGCTCCCGGCGCTCACCGCGACCCTGGTCACCCTGGTCGCGTCCGGGCTGCTGTTCACCCTGCCGCTCCAGTTGCAGACCGTGCTCGGGTACGACGCGCTGGGGACCGGGGTCCGGCTGCTGCCGCTGATGCTCGGGCCGGTCGCGGCGGCGAAGGCCGTACCGCCGCTGGCCGCGCGGTTCGGCCCGTACGCCGTGATGTCGGCCGGTCTGGTGGTCATCTCCTTCGCCGCGTTCCTCGGCAGCCGGGGCGGCCCGGACGACGGCTACGGCTTCGTCGCGCTCTGGCTCTCGGTGCTGTCGCTGGGCTTCGGCTTCGCCATCGTGTCCGCCATGGACACGGCCCTCGGCTCGCTTCCCACCGACCGCGCGGGCAGCGGCTCCGGACTGCTGATGACGCTCCGCCAGGCGGGGGCGGCGATCGGGGTGGCGGTCTTCGGATCCTTGCTGGCCTCCGTCTTCGCGGCCCGGCTGGACACCTCCCGGCTGCCGGAGGCGGTCGCGGAACGGGCCGAGGAGTCGGTGGTCGCGGCCCACCGGGTCGCCGCCGAACTGGGCGATCCGGCGCTGACCGGGGCCGCCGCCGACGCCTTCTCCCGGGGCATGTCCCTGACCCTGCTGGTCTGCGGGATCGCCGCGCTGGCGGCGGCGCCGGCGGTGGCGGCGCTCGCCCCGGCGCGGAAGGGCACGGACCGGGAAGCGGTGCGCCGGAAGGGCACGGACCCTGCGGCGCACCCGGCGGGACCGGATCCGGCGGACAGGTCGGGCCGGGAGGGCCGTACGGCCGTGGATACGCCGGGGACAGATGCCCCACAATGACCCCATGACCGTCATCGCACCCGGATCCGCAGGCCGACCGTCGTCCCCCGGCGCGCGGGGGCCGTCGGCCGGGGAGCCGGACGCGCCGCCGCAGCTGGGTCTGCGCGAGCGGAAGAAGCTGAAGACCCGGATCGCGATCCGCGAGGCGACGTACCGGCTGATCGCCGAACAGGGGTACGAGGCGACCACCGTCGAGCAGATCGCCAGGGCGGCCGAGGTCTCCCCCTCGACGGTCTTCCGCTACTTCCCCACCAAGGAGGACATCGTCCTCACCGACGAGTTCGATCCGGTGCTGGAGCGGCTGCTGCGGGCCCGGCCCGCCGACGAGGACCCGCTGGAGTCGCTGATGATCGTCTTCCGGGAGGGGTTCGCCGTGTTCGCCGCCTCCGACGGGGACGCGGTCGTCGAACGCACCCGGCTGATCCTGGAGGTCCCGGCGGTACGGGCCCGGATGACCGAGACCATGGCGGAGACCTCGCAGGTGCTGATCAGGGCGCTCGCCGACCGCGACGGGGTCGACCGGGACGATCTGCGCCCCCGGGTCTTCGCCGCCGCGGTGACGGGCGTACTGCGCGAAGCGCTGCTGGTGTGGGCCGAGCGGGGCCACGGGGGCGATCTGATGGCCGTGGTGGACGAGGCCCTCGGGCAGCTCCGCGGTGGTCTGCGGCTGCGTCCCGAGGGCCCCTCCCCTACCCGTTAGCCCCGCCGGGGCGGGGGCCTTCGGCGGTCAGTGGCCGCCGCCGTGCCCCTGCGAGCTCTCCTCCTGCTGCCGAGGCTCGGGCTTCGGCCGAGGTTTGGGCTCGGGCTTCGGTACGGACCGCAGATCCCCCTTTCCGCAGGCCCGCCCGTCCTTGTTCCGGTCCAGACCCAGCGGATCCGCCCGGCCGTTGGCCTTCAGCGCCCCGAAGTCCCGTTGCGCCAGCCACTCGCAGCGGGCCTCCGGGGTCGCCGCCACCGACTTCGGGAACGTCACGGGAACGCAGACGCCCGGGGTCCCGTACGCCGGTTCACAGCCCGCGATCTTCGGGCTGACCGGTGCCGAGTCCCGCTTCCTCAGCTTCGGCTTCGCGGGCTTCTCCAGCGCGTCCGCGAACTCGTGCACATTGGGCGCGGGCGCGTGGCCGTGGTGCCCGCTCGCCTTCGCCGCCGCGGCGGCACCGCCGAGCTGGACCCACTTGGCCACCGAAGGCACCCCGTTGGCGTCCACCGCGAAGAGCATGTACCAGCCGGGGGGCGCCAGATTGGGGTTGCTGGTGACATTGAGATCGATCTGGTTGCCCCCGTGGACGGTCAGCGGCAGATCCACGAACCGCTGGTTGGGGTCGGAGGAGTGGGTGACCGCCGCGGGCCGGATCAGCTCCGCCTTGGCGATCGGCCGGTTGACGGTGATCCGCTGGGTGTCGCCGTAGTTCCAGCGGTTGTCCGGCACCGCGGTGATCTCCGGCCGGGCGCCCCTGAAGAGATACGGCGGGCTGTAGACGGACACATTGTGGTTCCAGCTGTTGTTCCCCGGGTTGTCGCCGACCGACATCACCCGGCCGTCGGGCAGCAGGAACGACGACGAGTGGTAGCCGCGCGGGATCGGGTCCCTCGCCATGTTCGCCTGGTACGTGTTGGTCACCGGGTCGAACATGGACGCCTCGAACACCGGATCGGCCCGGTCGTGGAGTCCGCCGCCGGTCTCGAACACCTTCCCGTCCGGCAGCAGTACGGCGGAGACGTACATCTTGCCCTCGGCGCCCCGCTGCGGGCGGCGGCCCTGCCCCTGGTCGACCTCGCCCTGCGGCAGCAGCGGGCCCGCCCGGTAGCGGGGGCTGGGCTCCTTGAGGTCGATGATGTCGGTGAGCCGGTTGGCGACCGGGTTCCGCTCGTTGTTGCCGCCGCCGATGGTCAGGACCCGCTGGTCCTGCGCGGGCGGCAGCAGCACACTCGCCGACTGGTCGCGTTCGTCCTTGTTCTGGAGCCCGGGGACGTCGGTGATGGTGTTGCGGTCGTAGTCGTAGATCGAGGCGCCGGTGCCCGGGGTGCCGTTGCCGAAGACATGGCTGCCCGAGTAGAAGAGCCGGCCGTCCTGCATCAGAATCATCGACGGATACAGGCCCCAGTACGACCAGGTCTGGTTGACCTGGTTGATCGGCAGCCAGCGGTTCTGCGCGGCGGAGAACTTCTCCGCCGTCACATTGCCGGTGGAGTCCTCCTTCAGCCCGCCGAAGGAGATCACGTCACCGTTGCCGAGTACGGTCGCCGACGGATACCAGTGGCCGTCGTGCATGTCGTTGGTACGGATGTACCGCTCGGTGTCCGGATCGAAGAGGTACGAGTCCTTCAGGCCCTGGTAGCCGAGCCTGCCGTCGGCCGTCGGATAGCCCTTGTTCCCGCTCATGATCAGGATCTTGCCGTCGGCGAGCTGCGCGTGACCGGCGCAGAACAGATCGGCCGGGGTGGGAATCTGCCGCCAGGAACCGTTGGCCGGGTCGTACACGGCCGAGGTGAACGTCCCCGCCGCGAAGGCCAGCGGGTCGTTGCCGGAGCCCGCGATCACCAGCACCTTGCCGTTCTTCAGCACCACCGAGTGCATCGAACGGACCGGGTTCTGGGTCGGCAGTACGTCCCAGCGGCCCCGGGCGCACTCCTCGGCCGTACCGGTACAGCCCGGCTGCGGTACCGGGACCCCGACCTCCTCCATCACATAGTCGTCGGTGGTCACGGAGCCGATCCCGTACACGGACACGCCCCAGGCGATCCGGTCGGTGCCCGGCGGGATCGCCGGGGTGCGCACCTCGGCCCGCGCGTAGGCGGTCGGGCTGGCCGGCGGGGACATCAGATCCGTCCAGTACTGCCAGCCGTTGACGGTGTCACGCCGGAAGAGGGTGACGGCGGTGTCGGGTGTGGTGCTCTTGTACCAGAGGGAGAGGTCGTACTGACGGCCCGGGACGACGGCCGGGGCGCAGAGCGAGCTCTCGGAGATCAGCGCCTTGCGGTCGCCGGACACCCGGCGGGTCAGCGACACCTTCATGGCGGCGGATCCGGTCCGGGCGTCGGCGACGGTCTGGTACGTGACGTCGTTGTCGCCCCAGCCCGCCTTCTGCCAGCACTCGGGCAGACCGTCGCCACCCGGTCCCCCGGGGGTCTCGAAGCCGGGGTTGCGGATCAGATTGGGCCCGGCGGTCGCGGGCGTGGGCGAGGTGACGAGGAGCGCGGCGCTCATCGCCGCGACGGCCAGCAGCGCGGAGGCTCTGCGGCGGCGTATCGCTGGTGGCATGCGGTCCTCCTTCCCTGTTGCGTTCGGTGCTCTCGCACATCGGTGCCGTCCCGGAGGCGGCTCTCACGGGACGGGGCGGCGGCCGGGGCTCACCGGGCCGCCGAGTCTGGGCCGGGCCGCCGGGGTCGGTGGACGGGCCGGGCGGCGGGTTCGAGTTCGGTTCGGGGTCGTAGAAGATCTCGGCGGCACGGCGCCGGAGCCGTACGCCGTACGCCGCACGCCGGGCCACGGGCTCGGAACGCGTACGGCGGGTCAGTTCGGGTCAGCACACGGCTCAGGCGGTACGGCGGAACGCCCGGCCCTCCCCGGCCGCGTGCGGCGGACCGGCGGCCGGTGCCCCGGCGGCGGAGCACCGCAGTCCGATCAGATGCCGGAGAAAGCGGATGCCTTCCTTCGGGCTGGACTTGGACTCGCCCGCGTACCGCTCCCGGAAGACGAACGGCACCTCGGCGACGGCCCGGGGCCGGAGCCGTACCGCCAGCTCCAGCAGGATCTTGTAGCCCAGCGGGCGCAGCGACCCGGTGTCGACGGCCGCCGTGACGGCGGTCCTGCGGATCGCGAAGAAGCCGCTCATCGGGTCGCTGATGCCGCGCAGGGCGCGCGGGAAGAGGGCCTTGGTGAGCCAGGTGGCGGTCCGGGAGACCACGACGCGGTAGCCGCCGGCCAGGCCCGCCCGGCTGCCGCCGGGCAGGGCGCGGCTGGCGACGACGAGATCGGCGCCCGTGGTCTCGCCGGTGGCGACCAGTTCGGGGACGAGGTCGGGCGGATGCTGGAGATCGGCGTCCATGACGACGATCCACTCGGAGTCGGCGGCCCGCAGGCCCTCGACGACGGCGCCGCCGAGCCCGCCGTGGGGCGTGTCGCGGTGGATCAGGGTGACGGGAAAGGGCCGGTCGCCGGCGGCGCCCCGGATCACCTCGGGGGTGTCGTCGGTGGAGTCGTCCACGAAGACCACGGCACAGGGCCGCCGGGCGGGCAGCGATTCGCCGAGCCGGTGGAGGAGTTCGCGGATGTTCCCGGACTCGTTGAAGGTGGGGACGACGACGGTGACGGTGGTGGCGACGGCGGGTGCCGGTTCGGCCGGATCCCCCGGTCCGGGTTCCGGGTGCGTTCCGGCGCCGGGGGCGGGTGCCGTGTGCTCTCCGGTGGTCGTACGGGGGCGGCCGGTCACAGAGCTCCTCCGGCGGTCGGCGGCCTGCCCGTACCGGGGGCGGTGCCGGTGGTGCCCGCCCGGTCGTCCACCCGGCGGATCTCGATCCGGTCGTCCCCGGTGCCGTAGACCTCGACGACGGTGGAGTTGGCCAGGGCGGCCTCGACCGTGGGCAGCGTGGGCGCGTCCCGGCGGACCGTCAGGGACGAGACGACGTAGTCGATGTCGCGCCAGCCGCGCGGCATGGCCTCGATCACCTCGGGGTCGAGATCGGCCTTGTAGAACCAGATCACGCCGGTGCCCGGCTCGTAGCCGTCGTGGACGAGGTCGAGCCAGAGGGCGTCGTCCACCAGGACCCGGGTGGCCGCCGGGTCGTCGATCTCGGTCTCGAACCAGGCGGCGGCGGCCCGGTAGTGCCGGTTGGCGTCCTGGGTGAGGGCGTCGTGGTTGCCCTCCGCCCAGGCGGGGACGACGGCGACGGCGACCGCCAGAGCCAGGGCCGCGACCAGGGTGCGGCGCGGACCGGGCCGGAACCGGCGGGCCGTCGTCGTACCGGCCCCGGGCTCCCCGGTCTTCGGCCCCTCCGCCGCCTCGGCTTCGGTACCGGGCTCCGCGAGCGGGCCGGCGGCGGCCCGGCCCCGGTACAGGATCGCGTGTACGAGGCCGGCCGCCGCGCCCGCGAGGACCAGCGCCAGGAACGGCAGCGCCTGGATCACGTACATGGCGGGCAGATAGCCGTCGGGCCGGAACGCCACCAGGGCCAGGATCGCCACGGCGAGCGCCGGCCCGGCGACCGCGCGGGCGGTGACCGAACGGCGGCGTACCACCAGCAGCAGTACGGCGGCGGCGACCCCGGCGAGCGGCAGGATCGGGTCGTAGTAGAGCCACGACTCGTACGTCTTGTGGGAGCCGGAGCCCACGTCGAGGATGAAACCGGAGCCGGGGCGGCTGAGCTGGTAGCGGATGCCGTCGAAGAGGGAGACGTGGTTCCCGCTGGCGAACAGCTCGTTGTTGAGGAGCGCGTACAGCGGATAGGAGAGGCCGACCAGCGCACAGGACGTGATGGCCCCGGTCACCACGAACTTGCGGGTCTGGCGGTGGCTGTGGGTCCAGAGCGTGACCAGCAGGGCGGGCAGGACCAGCAGCATCGTCTCCTTGGAGAGTACGGAGACGGCGCCCGCGAGTCCGGCGGCGAACTGGTGCCACAGATGGCGGCTCGGGGAGGCCGCGAGGCAGAACGCCAGCAGCATCCACAGCACGGCGATGTTGTCGAGGAACAGCTCCCGCTGGAAGTGGACCGAGAGCGGGGAGAGGCCGAAGGCGGCCATGGCGACCCCCGCGGCCCAGCGGGGCAGAAAGAGACGCCGGGCGAGGACATAGACCAGTACGGCGCTGATGGCGCTGATCAGCAGCATCGTGTACCGCATGGTCGCCACGTTCATCGACTCGGGCGAGAACAGGGCCGGGAGGTAGGTGAGTCCGGCGATCTGGAGCCAGCCGAGGGGCGGATGGTCGTACCAGTAGGTGTAGTGGGCCAGGCCCTCGCCCTGCTGGACGGCCCATGCCTGGGAGAGATAGGTGCCTTCGTCGTCGGAGAGGGCGGGAAAGCCGGTGATGTTCCAGCCCTGGACGAGGACGATCACCACCAGCAGGCCGAGGCAGATGGCGAGGTCGGGGCGGGAGGAGCGGAAGCGTATGACGGGTCTGGGCTCGGTCCGTAACCGGGTGGTACGGGTGGTACGGGCGCCGGGCGCGGCAGACGGGACGGGCGCGGGCTTGGTCGCAGTCGAAGGCGCGGGCCGGGAGGCGGCCCGGTCCGACGTCGTCTCCGGAGCCGTCTCGTCGGGGCTGGGGAGGGTCGTGGTCACCGGCGGGCGTCCTCTCGGGTCTCGGCACCGACGGCTGTCGCGGCGGACACTGCCGTAGCTGCTGTCGCGGGAGGCGCGTCTTCGGTGAGATGGGCGCCGATATGACTGGTCAGCTCCCATTCGTTACGGCCCCGCTGCTCCCGCCAGACGGCCCGCAGCGCCGCACCGGCCAGCAGGATCTGGTAGAAGGGTCCGCCGAAGACGAGCTTGAGGTAGTGCACGAACCGGACCCGGAGCCCGTACTGCTTGCCGAAGTCATGGAGTCCGACCACCTCGAAGATGAAGGTGATCACGGCGGTGACGGCGGGCAGGAAGGAGACCATCGCGGCACCGACGGAGACGTCGAAGAAGAGCGCGATGGCGACATTGAGCGGAATGATCACACCGGTGAACGCCTGCAGGAAGGGTGTCATCAGGGTGTAGCGGGCGAGGGCCCGCTGTCTGCGGCCCGGGAGCTGCTTCCAGTCCTTCTTCCGGTAGACCTGGAGGAATCCCTGGTTCCAGCGGGTGCGCTGCTTCAGCAGGCTGATCAGGGTGTCGGGGGTCTCCTCACGGGTGACCATGTCGCTGTCGTAGGCGACGACGACCTTCTTGCCGACGGAGGAGAGGCGTACGCCCAGATCGCAGTCCTCGGCCAGGCACTCGGGATCCCAGCCGTCGGCCTCCCGCAGGACCTCGGTCCGGACGAAGACGGTGTTGCCGCCGAGCGGGATGAAGCCCTTCTCCGCGTGGAGGTGGAGCCTGCTGCGGAACCAGAAGAAGTACTCCAGGCAGTTGCGCAGGCTGTACCAGCTGGAGTGGAAGTTGATCAGCTGGACGCCGCCCTGGACGACATCGGCGCCGGTGGTGGTGAAGGCGTGGTCGACATGGGCGAGGAGTTCGGGGTGGACCTGGTCCTCCGCGTCGAAGACGCCCACGATGTCGCCCCGGCAGTGCGGCAGGGCGGTGTTCAGCGCCTTCGGCTTGTTCTTCTTCTCATGGGTGTCGGTGATCACCCGGACCCGCAGCGGATCGCGTTCGGCGGCGCGTACCGCGACGGCGGTGGTCTCCGGATCGTCGTGGCCGACGATCACGATGATCTCGTAGTTGCTGTGGCTCGACTCCAGCAGCCGCTCGATGGTGTGCTGGAGGACCGCCTGTTCGTGCCGGGCCGGCAGCAGGAGGGAGAAGGAGAGCCCGACCTCGCCGTCGGGCCGGTCGAAGCTGGTGGAGGCGAGTATCTCCGGGGTACGCCAGGCGTGCATTTGCCACCAGAGCGTGAAGACCGCCATCCCGAACAGGGCCAGTGATACGGCCACGACGAACACCGATAAGAGCACGAAGTCCCCCCTTGGAACCCCCTGCGCGAGCGGCGTCAGGACCCCCCTGCCGGCGAACGCGCCGATGACACCGGAGGAGTCCGCACACTCCCCTATGTACGCCCCCGGCTACCCATGGTTGCTGCTAAGCGGACCTTAATGGCGGAATGTGAAAGTCCGGTGCCGATTCGACACTTGCTCTCGAAACGGAAACCTCCGACATCCTTCCAGCCATGGCATGTCCACTACCGATCACAGAGTGGCGGGCGATTCGACTCCGTGTCAGTAGTTGCCGAAAGTCTGTCCGGTTTCCGTCCTGGCCGAGGTGATGGGGGGTGTGGCGATCGAGCACGACGATAGACGTCCGGGACTGATGTGACAGGTGGGGCGTGATGTCATCCTGCCGTTACCGGCGGTACGAAGGAATACGGACAGCGTTCGACCGAAAGCCCCGGCCGCACTAAGGCAACCGGGGCCACACCAGCCGTTCACCAACCCCACACAGACGCGCGCCCCGCGCCCCCTACCCCGCAGACCCGCCCACCTGCTCGGCCAGGGCGGCCGGATCGGTGACCGGCATCCGACAGGTGAAACCCCGGCAGACGTACGCCGCCGCCGCACCGTCCACCAGCGGCCGGTGCCGCAGCAACGGGAACTCCTCCCCGTCCGGCTCACCCGCCGCGACCACCGCACCGGGGGCGGTCGCCAGCAGAGCCGTACGGTGCAGGGCTCGGGCGGCCGGATCACCGGCGAGGCCCACCACGGCGATCTCCCGGGGCCCGTCGAGCAGCGCCTCGGCGGCGGCCAGGCCCCAGCCGATGAACCGGGGGGCCCGCGGGCCGAGCGCCTTCACCACACCCAGCGCCCGCTCGGCGGCGGTCCGATGGGGCTCGGAGCCGGTATGCGCGGCGTACGAGAGCAGAGCCCCGGCGGCGGCCGTCCAGCCGGAGGGGGTCGCGTTGTCGGTGGGGTCCTGCGGGCGGCGGATCAGCGGCTCGGCGTCGTGCGCGGTATCGAACAAGGTGCCGTTCTCGCCGGTGAACCGGTCGATGACCAGATCGAGCAGTACGCCCGCGAAGTCGAGCCAGACGCCCTCGCCGGTGACGCCCGCGAGGGTCACGAAGCCCTCGGCGACATCCGCGTAGTCCTCCAGGACCCCGGCGTTGGCGCTCGCCACTCCGTCCTTGGAGGTACGGGTGAGCCGGGCGCCGTCGTCCATATGCACCCGGACCAGCAGATCGGCCGCCTCGGTGGCCCGCTCCACCAGATCGGGCCGGTCGAAGAAGGCGCCGGTCTCGGCGAGGGCGGCGATCGCCAGCCCGTTCCAGGCGGCGACGACCTTGTCGTCCCGCTCCGGCCGGTGCCGCGCCGCCCGCGCCGCCAGCAGCCGGGCCCGCAGCTCCGGATCGTCCTCGCCCGGCAGCCGCAGCACGGAGGAGCCCTCCTCGAAGGTGCCGTCCTCGGTCACCCCGAACAACTCGGCGGCCCGCCGCCCGTCCTCCTCGCCCAGGGCCTCCACGAGCTGGCCGGGGGTCCACACATAGAACGCGCCCTCGGCGTGCCGCCCGGCCGGATCGTGACTGTCGGCATCCAGCGCCGACGCGAAGCCGCCCTCGGCGGTCCGCAGCTCACGCACCAGGAAATCGGCGGTCTCCAACGCCACCCGCCGGGCGAGCGGGGAACCGGTGGCCCGCCACCAATGCGCGTACACCCGGCAGAGCAGCGCGTTGTCGTACAACATCTTCTCGAAGTGCGGCACGACCCACTCGCGATCCACGGAGTACCGGGCGAAACCGCCGCCGAGCTGGTCGTAGAGCCCGCCCCTGGCCATCGCCTCACAGGTCCCGTCGACCATGTCGAGCGCCCCGCGCGCCCCGGTCCTGGCGTGATGCCGCAGCAGAAACTCCAGCACCATGGCCGGCGGAAACTTGGGCGCGCCCCCGAACCCGCCGTACCGCTCGTCGTACTCCCGGGTCAGCCCCAGCAGCGCCGCCGCGAGCTCGTCCTCCCCCGGCACACCCTCCCCGCCGTGCGCCAACGCCCGCCCGGCCAGATCCCGGGTGATCCGCCCGGCGACCTCCCCGACCTCCTCCCGCCGCTCCGTCCACGCCGCGGCGACCCCCTCCAGCACCTGCCGGAACGACGGCATCCCGTGCCGCGGCTCGGGCGGAAAGTAGGTCCCGAAGTAGAACGGCTCCCCGTCGGCGGTCAAAAACACGGTCATCGGCCACCCGCCCTGCCCGGTGGCGGCCTGCACGGCCTCCATGTACACGGCATCCACATCGGGCCGCTCTTCCCGGTCGACCTTCACGGCCACGAAGCGCTCGTTGAGATACTCCGCGACGGCCTCGTCCTCGAAGGATTCGTGCGCCATGACGTGACACCAGTGACAGGAGCTGTACCCCACACTCAGCAACACGGGCACGTCCCGCCGCCGCGCCTCCTCGAACGCCTCCGGCGACCAGGGCCACCAGTCGACGGGATTCTCAGCGTGCTGAAGGAGATAGGGCGAGGTCACACCAGCCAGCCGGTTCATGCGTGCCAGCCTCTCACGCGGCCCCGCCCCGACGGCTCAGCCAGCAGCCCCCTGCCCTGCATGGCCGAATCGCGCCCATACCCCGGTACACGGCGAATGCGAATCACCCGAATTACCCCGGATCACCCTTGTGGGCGATGGGGCTTCCGCCCCCATGAGGGGGTTCCGAATCCACCTCAGATCACCGGCGTGCGCGAACACGCCTTAGTGATTCGACATTGAAGGTTTTCTCGATGAAGATCGCCTCCATCGAGAGCGGGGCAGCGGGGCCCGTGCCACCGATTCGCCCGGGACCGAGACCGAGACGTCGTGGGCCCCCCTCGGCCAATCTTGCACGCGTGGACCGAAGAATCGATTCTGCTAAGTTCCAGGTGACCTTGCTCGTAAGAGCTTCCACTCACTTTTGGAGGTAGGCGGTATGGCGGTCGGGGGCGGCTGGAAGCCACTGGAGGCGTTCTGGCCCGCATATCGCCTTGCCCGGGAACGTCACCGGTTGGCCCAGAAGATCAGCGAGTGTTACACCGCAGCACACCCGAAAGACAAGCCGCCGAAGCCATCGGACGTGAAGTCCTGGCGTGAAAGCGTCTACGAGCTCGCGACCACCTTGGACCAACGCGGTCTCGGCGATGTCTGGATGTTCATCGAGTACCTCGCCGACGGCGCGATGAACCCCGTCGACGTGATCCTCGCGGGACAACACCCTTCGGGGCGGCTCAGCTACGCGGTCATCGAACTCAAACAGTGGAGCAGTATCGAGCGGTCGACGGCGGCGAAACCCGCGGGGCTCTGTGCGAGCTGCAAGACGGCGGGGAACGTTACGCTCTGCCAGATGTGTGCCAGGGATCGGGTCTACGCGCCGTTCCAGGGGTACGAGAAGCACGTCAAGCACCCCGCCATCCAGGTCAACACCAATATGGACGACCTGCGCAGGCACCACAGCATGTTCGACGACCGCTATGTCAATCTGACGGGCGCGGCCTACCTGCACAATCTCAAGGACCCGGCCTATCAGTGGATCAGCCGGGTGTCCCCTCGCCCCGGAATCCCCACTTTCACGCAGCGACAGCCACTGGATCTGGAGAAGTTCCTGGTCGCGAACTTCAGCCCGGCCTCCGGCGCGGAGGCCGCACAGGAGTTGCTCGGACGTCGGCGTACCAGTTCGCTCCTGACGGACGAGATCGGAGCGATCGTCAACGGGCACTCCCGCTTCAGCCTCGTCGAGCACCAGTTGAAGGCCGTCCGGGCGATCGCCGACGCCAATACGGCTGTCGGATCACCTGGCGCGAAGAAGGTCTTCGTCATCGAGGGACGCGCGGGCAGCGGCAAGTCGCTCGTCGCCCTCACCGCTCTTGAGGAGGCGCTGCAGGCGGGGCACTCAGCTGCCTTCGTATCCGGCGGCATCGCTTCCCGCGACACCTTCAAGAGAGCCGCCAAAGGGCGCCAGAAGGCCTTTATGACGGTGAAGGGGGTCGCCGACAAGGTCGAGCCCGACGAGTTGGACCTGATCGTCTGCGACGAGGCCCACCGCCTCAGCGAGCGGCCGAAGACCGGTTCCTTCCACATGCGGTCCACCGGACCGAGCTCCGTGGAGGTGCTCGTCAGCCGCGCTCGCGTGCCGGTCTTCTTCATCGACGGCGACCAACGCCTCTTCCCGGAGGAGATCTGGTCTCCGGAGCGACTCGAGGCCGAGATCCAGAGCCTCGGCGTGGAGATCGTGCCGATCACCCTGGACCGGGTGCTGCGCACCATCGGCAGTTCGACCTACGACACCTGGGCCCATCGGCTCATGGCAGGGGATCCCATCGAGTGGTGTCCCGATGATGCCACCGATCCCGAGCCTTTCGAGCTCTACTACGCCGAGAGCGCCGCCTCGATGGAGGCGTTCCTCCTGAGCAGGGATCCGGCGGGCACGAGCGCCCGGATGAGCGCCGGGATGTGCTGGGACTGGACCGACGACACCGGCACCCACCCCGATGTCAATCCCGATCCCGGCTGGGCCCGTCCCTGGAACGCCGGCGACACCCACAGCACCCCGGGTGTGCCCAAGCGGAAGTTCTGGGCGACCGATCCCGGTGGCTTCGGACAGATCGGGTGCGTACACACGGCCCAGGGGCTCGAGTACGAGTGGGGTGGCGTGATCATGGGTCCCGACCTCACCTGGGAGGACGAGGCCTGGGTCGCCCACCGCGAGTACGTGAAGAGCAAGGCATCACGCATCGAGGACCACGGCGAACTCACCCGGGCGTTGCGCAACGCCTACGGCGTGCTGATGTCTCGTTCCATCCGTGGAACGGTGCTCTATTCCGTCGATCCCGTCACAAGGCAGCTCTTCGCCGACCTCGGGGTGCCGAGGCTCTGAGCGACCCGTCGCCCTCGCTCCGGGCCTGTGCCCCGCCACTGAATCCAGGCCCGGCATGGTCGAACCGATGACCTTCGAAGGCCAGTCCTGGACGGGGGACGACCGCTCGAATTGATGCACGTCAACTCGGACGCGGTCGCCGAGGAGGACGTACGGCGGATCCGGTACATGATCGCGGCACTCCGCGCTACGGCGACTGACGGGCCCGGCACCGGCCGTACGGCACGCGGCCCGGCCTCCGCGATCTTCCCCTCGCGTAGGCGTGGGCATGACGTCATTGGGTAGGGCGGGTACGAGGTCCGGGCTCCGGGGTGTGTTCCGGTGTTCGCGTGTGGTGGCGATGGTGCCCGGGCGCGGCCGGGAGGTCCGGTCGGGAACGGGGCCGGACCGCCAGGTGATCGGAAACGTGAAGAGGGGGCGGCCATGCGGGAGAGCCATCGGGCCGAGGCCGAGCGGTTGTTGGCGCGTGCGGTGGAGGAGGAGGCGCGGCGGGGGGACGGGGCGGGTGACGGTCGGATACTGCTGGCCCGGGCGCGGGCCTCACTCGATGCGATGGCCGGGACCGTGGCGGAGGAGTACGCCGCGTACGAGGAGGCTCTGAGCGCGGCCGAGGCGGCGAGGCCTCCGTTGTCGGACCGGTTGGCGTGGCGGAATCTGTCGACTCCCGTGCTGGTCACGGCCGTTGCCGCCGTCTCCGCCGTGGGGGCCGATCTGGTCATGGACACCTCTACGGGTACGGCGCTGGGCGCGGGGGCCGTGGTCGCGGTAGCGGGTGCGGCGACGACCGTGCTGAAGGTCACCGCGTCGCACTGGCCCGCCGCCCATCGGACGGCGGGCGCGCTGGGGCAGCCGGGCGGTGCCGAGCAGTTGCGGTTGCAGTGGCTGACGGCGCTGGAGGTACGGGGCATCCGCCCGTATCTGGAGCAGCAGCGGATGCTGACCGCGTCCCGGGCCCGGCCGGCCCGGCCGACCGGGGCGGCGGCCGGGGCCGTGGACCGGCTGCGCGGGGCCGATCGCAGTGCCGCCGCGCGCCGGCGGGCCGTACTGGACCAGTCGTTCCGGCATCTGCCGGTGTCGCAGGGCCCGTTCGCGGGCCGCCGGGACGCCGTGGAGCGGATCGGGCAGTGGGTCCGTACCGCCCGGGCCGCGACGGAGACCAAGCCGACGATCGTGGTGCTGTACGGGCGGCAGGGCGCGGGCCGGACGACCCTCGCGCTGCGGGCCGCGGAGCATCTGAAGGACCAGTTCCGGGGCGCGTGCGTGGTCGATCTGCGCGGTAACAGCGGCCGTCCGCTGACCACCCGGGACGCGCTGCTGCATCTGCTGAACCGGCTGGGCGCGCCCCGTGAGCAGCTGCTCTTCCGGGAGCGGTCCTCCGCCGAGCAGCAGGTGCGGCGGCTGGCCGAGCTGTACCACCAGCATCTGACGGGGCTCGCGGTGACGGTGGTACTGGACGACGCCAGCGATCCGGAGCAGGTGCGGACTCTGGTGCCGGAGCGGTCGGACAGTCTGGTGCTGGTGACCGCGCGGGAGCGGCTGGCGCTGCCGGAGGGGCCGGACGCCCCCGCCTGGGTGCATCAGCTCGCGGTGGACGGTCTGGACGACGCGGGCGCGGAGGAGTTGCTGCGCGAGCTGGCCTCCGGCGGCGGAGAAGAGGCCGGAAAGGAAGCGGCGCCGTACGACGCCCGGGGCACCGAGCGGATCCGCGAGCTGTGCGGCGGTCTTCCGCTGGCGCTGCGGGTCGCCGGGTCGTCGCTGGGGACGCGTTCCGCCGGGCGGCTCGCCGACGATCTGGCCGCCCTCGACCGGGACGATCCGCTGGAGCGGGCCCTGTGGCTGCGCTACTCCGACCAGTCCGACGAGGCCCGGCGGCTGCTGCGGCGGCTCGCCCTGGCGGGCCGGGCGTCCCTGGGGGCCGCCGCCGCGGCCGCCCTGCTGGCGACCGACCGGACGGCCGCCCAGGCGCTGTTGCGGGAGCTGGCGGGCGCCGGTCTGATCGACCGGGTGCGGTCGTCCCGCTACCGGCTGCACGAGTCGGTACGGACCTTCGCCCGGGAGCGGCTCTTCGCCGAGGAGGCGGCGGCCGAGCGGACCGCCGCGCAGGAGCGGCTGATCCAGAACTACGCGGATCTCGCCGGGGCCGTGATCCGGATGGTCGACGGCAAGCTCTCCACCCGGGCCGGGAAGTTCGACGCGCACGGTTTCTCGTCGCTGGAGTCGGCGCTGCGCTGGCTGGACGACGAGTCCAGCTTCATCACCTCGGCGCTGCGGTACGCGGAGGGCGTGGACCAGCAGACCGTACTCAATCTGCTGGGCGCCCTCGCCGACTACTGCCTGCTCCGCGGCGACCTCTACCGGCTCGGCGAGATCTCCGAGCTGACCCAGGCCGTCGACCAGGGGCTGCTGGACCGGGCCGTGCGGCTGCGGACGGGTATCGCGGCGCGTCAGCTCGGCGAGCTGGACAAGGCGCGGACGACATTGTCGTCGGTGGTCGGGCTCTACCGCGACGCCCGGAACGAGGCGGGGGCGGCACTGGCGCTCTGCTCCCTCGGGATCACCCTCCACCACCAGGGCAATCTCGTCGAGGCCGCGGCCAAGCTGAACGAGGCGATCGCCCTCCAGGGCTCCCCCGAGCAGGCCGAGGACCGGGCCTGGTCGCTGCACGCGCTGGCGGCCGTCCGCCGGGACCAGGCGCATCTCGCGGAGGCGCTGACCCTGCTGGACACGGCCCTGCGGCTGCACCGGGAGGGCGAGTCGCTGCACGGCGAGGCGTGGACCCACTTCCAGCTCGGCCAGGTGTGTCTGCGGATGGGCGACGTACCGCGCGCGGACGAGGAGCTGCGGACGGCGCTGGACCAGTACGGGCGGACCCGGGACGGGCGCGGCGAGGCGTGGGCGCTGACCCAGCTCGCCCGGGCCCGGCTGGTGGACGGCGATCCGGTGGTGGCCGTCGACGAGCTGCGGCGGGCGCTGGCCAGGCACCGGGAGAACGAGGACGCCCGCGGCGAGGCGTGGACCCTGTACTACCTGGGGCAGGCGCTGGAGGAGGGCGGCGAGCGGGACGAGGCGCTGCGGGAGCTGGAGCGGGCCAGGACGATGTTCTCCCGGATGCGGGACGTCTACGGGCTGGCCTGCGCCCGGCACCACTCGGGGCGGCTGACCCGGGACATCCGGGCCGCCAGGACCGGCAACCTCCGCAACTCCGGCTTCGCCCGTCAGCTCCTGGTGGACGCGCGGGCCGACTTCAAGCGGATCGGGGTCGCCCACGGGGAGGCGTGGACCTGTCTGGAGCTGGCGCTGATCGACGCGGGCAACAGCCGGGAGACGCAGGCGCTGGCGCTCTGCGACGAGGCGGTCGCGCTCTTCGACTCGTACCGCGACGCCCGGGGCGCCGACTGGGCCCGGCTGCTGCGCTGCACCCTGCTGCCGTACGCCTCACCGGGCGGTACGGAGGTCGGTACGGTCGTCGCCCAGGAGGAGCTGGCCCGGATGCGGGCCGCCGCCCACCCGGCCCGCGACGGCAAGCTGGAGGACTGCGCCCAGGCGCTGGCGGTGATGCTGGAGCGGGGCGTACGGCTGGAGGACGGCTGGCAGGCGTGGCATCTGGGCCTGATCCCGAACCGTCACGCGCGTGAGGTGATGGGCGTCCCGGTGCCGTCCCCCGACGCGGCACGGGAGGACTGAGCGGGGCGGCCCCGGCCGGTCGGGCCGGTCGGGCCGGTCTCTACGGCTCCGGAGGCGGCGTACGCGTAGTCCGCTACGGCTCCGGAGCCCGCGTCGCCCGTACGCCTGCCGGGACGCGAGCCGCGCGTACCGGAACGGCGGCTTCACGGGTCCGCCCGCGCCCCTCGGGGGTGCGGGCGGACCGGTGCGACCCCGGCGGTACGCCGGCTCCGCTACGCCTTCTTCGCGGCTGCCCCGCCGCTGACGCCGCCGGACTCGGCGGTCGCGGCCGCCGGGGCGGCCGTCGCGGACGCCGTGGCCTTCGCCGCCGCCGTCGACGGTGCCGCGGCCGCGGCACCGGCCGACGTCTGGTCGAAGTTGATGCGGTTCATGTGCCGGGTCATGGACTTCATCAGGAACCACACGCCCACGGCGAGTCCCGCGAACACCAGGAAGCCGAGAACGCCGGGGGTGACCTTGTTCTTGTCCAGCTCCTTGGCGAGGTCCGCCGCGTGCATCATTGCCAGATTTGCGCTTGGGGTCATATCAGGCATTGTCGCGGATGCCCGCGAAGAGGTCGTCCTCGGGGAGGGAAGTAGCGACGAGCGTCTTCGCCAGCTCGTACTCCTCCGTCGGCCAGACCTCCTTCTGAAGGTCCAGCGGCACCCGGAACCAGCCGCCGTCGGGGTCGATCTGGGTGGCGTGGGCGATCAGCGCCTTGTCCCGGATCTCGAAGAACTCCGCGCACGGGACGTGCGTGGTCAGGGTCCGCTCGGCGCGCTCGAACTCCTCCCAGCGCTCCAGCCACTCCCCGTACGGCGACTCCAGGCCGCGGGCGAGCAGCGCCTCGTGCAGGGCGACCGTACGGGGGCGGTTGAAGCCCTGGTTGTAGTAGAGCTTCAGCGGCTGGTAGACCGGGCCGAACTCGTCCTCGGGGAAGCGCTCGGCGTCCGCCGCGCCCTCGAAGGCGACCATGGTGATCTTGTGGGTCATGATGTGGTCGGGGTGCGGATAGCCGCCGTTCTCGTCATAGGTGGTGATCACCTGCGGCCGGAACGAGCGGATGGAACGGACCAGGGGCCCAGCGGCCTCCTCGACGTCCTCCAGGGCGAAGCAGCCCTCGGGGAGCGGGGGCAGCGGATCGCCCTCGGGCAGTCCGGAGTCGACGAATCCGAGCCATTCCTGCTGGACGCCGAGGATCTCCCGGGCCTCGTCCATCTCACGGCGGCGGACCTCGTGGATATTGGCCTCGATATAGGCGTCGCCCTGGAGCTTGGGGTTGAGGATGGAGCCGCGCTCACCGCCCGTGCAGGTCACGACCAGCACGTCCACCCCCTCGGACACATACTTGGCCATCGTCGCCGCGCCCTTGCTCGACTCGTCGTCGGGGTGGGCGTGCACGGCCATCAGTCGCAGCTGCTCAGTCAAGACGGGATCCTCAGTGATTGGTCGGTCGGCACGGCTTCTATAGTGACCGAATCGGGAGGCGGAAAATTCCGCTCCGCCCGATTCGGACTGTGCGGGAGGAATCACCATGAGCGGCGTGCGCGAGCAGCTTCCCGAGGGCCGTTACGGGCACTCGGCGGACCAGCGCTCCGACCGCCGTCTCAAGGTCCTGGGCGGCGCGCTGGGCGCGGTGCTCATCGCCGTGGTGGGCTGGTTCGGCTACGACTACATCGCCGGCCAGAAGATCAGTGCCGAGATGATCAAGTTCGATGTGACCTCGGACTCGGAGGTCCAGGTCCATCTGGAGATCCGCAAGGACGCGGACGCGACCGGTAGCTGTACGGTCCGGTCCCGTTCGGAGGACGGCGCCGAGGTCGGCCGGCTCGACGTCCGGATCGACCAGCGGGGCGAGTCCCGGATCGACCAGGTGTACAAGATCCGTACGCTCTCCCGAGGTACGACCGCGGAGCTGGTCCGGTGCGACACCGCGTGACCGCTTCCGCACCCGGCCCGGTGAGCCGGTGCGCCGGCCCGGCCCGGCGGCGGGCGACCGGATGACGACCTGCTGACGCCGTCACGGCGTCCGGTCCGGGTCCCGGCAGTGGTCCAGTGGCCGACCATCGGAAGAAACCATCGCGCGTTCGACCCCAGATCATTCTCTGACCTGCGTTGATGTGATTCTGATGGCTTTTGTTCTCCCCCTTTCAGCACGAAATTGTTAGGGTCGTGGTTTCGCCCTCCCGTAGAGGCACATGCTTCTGGGTAGGGCGAAGCTTTGTATCCCATGTACCGACGAGGAGCACCTGTGACCCAGACCAGTGAGAACGTCACCTGGCTGACCCAGGAGGCGTACAACCAGCTCAGGGCCGAGCTGGAGTATCTGTCTGGTCCCGCGCGCACCGAGATCGCCAAGAAGATCGAGGCGGCTCGCGAGGAGGGCGACCTGCGGGAGAACGGCGGGTACCACGCGGCCAAGGAGGAGCAGGGCAAGCAGGAGCTCCGGGTACGGCAGCTGACGCAGCTCCTGGAGTCCGCGAAGGTCGGCGAGGCGCCGCCGGACGACGGCGTCGTCGAGCCCGGCATGGTCGTGACGATCGCCTTCGACGGCGACGAGGACGACACTCTGACCTTCCTGATGGCGTCGCGCGAGTACGCGAGCTCGAACATCGAGACGTACTCCCCGCAGTCGCCGCTCGGCACCGGCGTCAACGGCAAGAAGGTCGGCGACACGGCGGAGTACGAACTCCCCAACGGCAAGACGGCCTCCGTGACGATCCTCGCCGCCAAGCCCTACACCGGCTGACGGCGACGACGCCCACCGCCCACAGACATGACGATGCCCCCGGGGTTCCCGGGGGCATCGTCGTATCCGGGGCGCGACGGCCCCGTGAAGCGTGGCGTCAGATTTCTCAGAGGGTCGCCGAGCGGTACTTGCGGACCGCGAGGGTGCGGAAGACGACGATGATCAGGATCGACCAGAGCAGGGACGCCAGGACCGGGTTCTGCATGGGCCAGGCGTCGGGGACCGGGTAGCCGGGCGGGAGGTTGCCGAAGAGTTCGCGGCAGGCCTGGACCGTGGCGCTGAAGGGGTTCCAGTTCGCGATGGTCTGGAGGAACGTGGGCATGTTCTCCGGGGGGACGAAGGCGTTGGAGATGAACGTCAGGGGGAAGAGCCAGATCAGTCCGCCGGAGGTGGCGGCCTCGGGGGTGCGGACCGAGAGGCCGATCAGGGCGCCGATCCAGGTGAAGGCGTAGCCCAGCAGGAGCAGCAGGCCGAAGGCCGCGGCCGCCTTGGGGATGCCCTCGTGGGCGCGCCAGCCGACGAGGAGGGCGACGATCATCAGGACGACCAGGGTGAGCGCCGTCTGGACCAGGTCCGCGAGGGTGCGGCCGGTGAGGACGGCGCCGCGGGCCATCGGGAGCGAGCGGAACCGGTCGATCAGGCCGCGGTGCATGTCGTCGGCGATACCCGCCCCGGCTCCCGCCGTGGCGAAGGTGACCGTCTGGGCGAAGATGCCCGCCATCAGGAACTCGCGGTAGCCGGAGGAGCTGAGGCCGGCGCCGGGGACGCTGATCGAGCCGCCGAAGACGTAGCTGAACAGGACGACGAACATCACCGGCTGGATCAGGCCGAAGAGGACGACTTCGGGGATCCGGACCATCCGGATCAGATTCCGCTGGGCGATGACCAGGGAGTCGGTGATCGACTGGACGACGCCGCCGCGCGGCTGGGGCGCGTAGGTACCGGTGATGCCGGGGGCGGTGGTCACTTGGCGGCCTCCTGACGACCGTGGCGGGAGCCGGTCCCCCCGGCGGGGTCCGGTGTCTCGTCGTCCGCTTCGGCCTTGTGGCCGGTGAGGGAGATGAAGACGTCGTCGAGGGTGGGGCGGCGGAGGCCGATGTCGTCGATCTCCACACCCCGGGCGTCGAGTTCGCGGATGGCGTCGGCGAGCAGTTTGGCGCCGCCCGCCACCGGGACGGTGAGTTTTCGGGTGTGCTTGACCACGGCGACCTCGTCCTTGCCGATGGCGGCCAGCACCACATGGGCGGCGGCTATGTCGTCCTGGTGGTGGACGACGACCTCGACGCGCTCGCCGCCGGTACGGGCCTTGAGCTGGTCGGCGGTGCCGCGGGCGATCACCCGGCCGTGGTCGACCACACAGATCTCGTCGGCCAGGTGGTCGGCCTCCTCCAGATACTGGGTGGTCAGCAGCAGGGTCGTCCCCCCGGCCACCAACTCCTCGATGACGGTCCACAACTGCTGGCGGTTGCGGGGGTCGAGTCCGGTCGTGGGCTCGTCCATGAACATCACGGGCGGCGAGACGACGAGCGCCGCGGCCAGGTCGAGCCTTCGCCGCATGCCGCCGGAGTAGGTCTTGGCGGGACGGTCGGCCGCGTCCGCCAGATTGAAGCGTTCCAGCAGTTCGCCCGCCCGGGCCTTCGCCGCGCGGGAGCTCATCTGGTAGAGCCTGCCGACCATCCGGAGGTTCTCCCGGCCGGTCAGATACTCGTCGACCGCGGCGAACTGGCCGGAGAGCCCGATCGCGCGGCGGACCTCGTTGGGGTGTTCGAGTACGTCGATTCCGGCGACGACGGCCCGGCCCCGGTCGGGCCTGAGCAGGGTGGTCAGGACGCGCACGGTGGTGGTCTTCCCGGCTCCGTTCGGGCCGAGCAGTCCGAGGACCGTGCCTTCGGGGACGTCGAGATCGACGCCGTCCAGAGCCTTGACCTCACCGAAGGTCTTCACCAGCCCCTCGGCGTAGATGGCGCCTGGCATATGGGTCTCCCC
This sequence comes from Streptomyces sp. NPDC006798, assembly GCF_040635975.1. Classification (NCBI taxonomy): domain Bacteria; kingdom Bacillati; phylum Actinomycetota; class Actinomycetes; order Kitasatosporales; family Streptomycetaceae; genus Streptomyces; species Streptomyces sp. NPDC006798. The sequence continues at coordinate 27,102 of NZ_JBEYIS010000034.1, read as the reverse complement.
GTAGTGAGCGGACGGTGGATCGCGCATCGCTTGAGATGTTCAGGTTTGCAGTACTTTGCGGCTTTTTCCACCGCGCGGCATGCGGCTTGAGCGGCACCGGCGGGTCCCGGAGCGGCGCGACAGGGCCACACGATATTGCGATGTATCGCGTTTCTCAAGTTTGTAAACGCGATACATCGTGGCGAGGTGTCGCGGCGGGAACGGCGAACGCCCCGCGCCACAAGGGGCGCGGGGCGTTCGTCCGGGTGCCGCCGGGGGCGTACGACGGCGGGGCGTACGGCTCCGGTGCCGTACGGGCGCGAGCGGCGGGCGCGGTCAGCCCATCACCGTCACCACATACCCCTCCTGCCGCAGCGCCGCCGCCACCTGCTCGCAGTGCTCCGGGCCCTTCGTCTCCAGTTGCAGCTCCACCTCCACCTCCGTCAGGCCGAGCCGCGGATCCGTCCGGACATGGCTGACGTCGAGCACATTCGCGTCCAGTACCGACAGCGCCCCGAGCAGCGCCGCCAGCGCCCCCGGCCGGTCGGTCAGCCGGAGCCGGAGCGACAGATAGCGGCCGCCCGCCGCCATCCCGTGCCGGAGGATCCGCTGGAGGAGCAACGGGTCCACGTTCCCGCCGGACAGCACCGCCACCACCGGTCCGGCCGCGAACGCCGCCGGGTCCGACAGCAGCGCCGCCACCGGGCTCGCCCCGGCCGGCTCCACCACCAGCTTCGCCCGCTCCAGACAGAGCAGCAGCGCCGTGGACAGCTCGTCCTCGGAGACCGTACGGACCTCGTCCACCAGCTCCTCGACGATCCCGAACGTCAGATCCCCGGGCCGCCCCACCCTGATCCCGTCGGCCATCGTCACCGGGGCACGGACCGCGACCGGCCGCCCCGCCGCCAGCGACGGCGGAAACGCCGCCGCGCCCTCCGCCTGCACCCCGACGATCCGCACATCGGGCCGGACCGCCTTCACCGCGACCGCGATCCCCGCCGCCAGACCGCCGCCGCCGATCCCGACCAGGATCGTCCGCACCTCCGGGCACTGCTCCAGGATCTCCAGACCCACCGTGCCCTGGCCCGCGATGACGTCCGGATGGTCGAAGGGGTGGATGAAGACCGCGCCGGTGTCACGGGCGTACGCCTCCGCCGCCTCCAGCGTCTCCTCGATCACCTGACCGTGGAGCCGGACATCCGCTCCGTAGTCACGCGTGGCGGCGACCTTCGGCAGCGGCGCGCCCTGCGGCATGAAGACCGTCGCGCGGACCCCCAGCAGGGACGAGGCCAGCGCCACCCCCTGGGCATGGTTCCCGGCCGACGCCGCCACGACGCCCGCCGCGCGTTCCTCGGGCCGCAGCCCGGAGATCCGGACGTACGCCCCCCGGAGCTTGAAGGACCCCGTGCGCTGGAGGTTCTCGCACTTGAACTGGACCGGCGCCCCCACCAGCCGGGACAGATGGCGGCTGCCCTCCATCGCGGTCATCCGGGCCACACCGGAGAGCATCTTCCGGGCCCCCCGGACGTCGTCGAGGATGACCGGCGGAAAGGTGTGACGCGGACGGAAGCTCATGACTCCCAGTCTCGCAGCTCACGGGGGCGCGCTCCGCGTCGCGGCGGCAGCGGACGACGGCGAGGACACCCCCGTCCCCGCCTCGGCGCGCCCCCGGCGGACATCCGTATACCGCTTCTCCGCCGGTTTTCTCAGGCCCCGTACGGAGTGCCCCGGGGCCGCGTACTCTGTCCCCCACCAATCGACCGCTCCCGCACGAGAGAGCCCTTTGCCATGCCCACTTCTCAGGACATGACGACCCGTCTAGATCCCGGCCTCCTCGATGCCCTCCAACACCAAGTCGCCCTTTTCGCAAGGCGGGCGGAGCAAACCCGGCTCGCGGGGATGGGGCAGGTCCGCAACTCGATGGACCGTGCCGCGTATCTGCTGCTCAACCGGCTGGACCGGGAAGGTCCGATGGGCGTCAAGGCGCTCGCGGCCGGGATGGGCATCGACTCGTCCACGGTCACCCGCCAGGTCGCTCCCCTCGTGGACACCGGCCTGGTCAAGCGGACCTCGCACCCCGAGGACGGCCGGGCCGTCGTACTGCAGCTCTCCCCGCGCGGGCAGGCCCGCCTAGAGGAGGTCCGCTCGTCGCGGCGGGCACTGATGGCCCAGGTGACGGACGGCTGGTCGGATTCCGAGAGGGAGTCCTTCACGTCCTTGCTGACCCGTTTCAACCGGGCGCTGTCGGCCCGCCAGACGGGAACGGAGGTGCCGCCCCCGGCCACCGGCTGACCCTCTGCCCCGAACTCCGCGGGCCCGTCGGTCCGTTCGGCCCCCTCGGCCGTACGCCCCTCGTCCGCAGCCGCGGTCCGCCGCGATCCGGCCGTTCTCACGGGCATCACCCCCACTATCCGCACCATCCGCACGACGCGTTCCGCGCGTCCCACGCGCCCCACGCGCCCCACGCGTACGGTCCGCGGCAGCCGCGCGGCCGAGCCCGCAGCACCGGCGATTCGACCCTGGTACGCCGACCACCTGGGTCCGCCGGACATCCGGCCCGGCCGCGCGTCCTTCTTCCCCTCGGCCGTTCACGACCGTTCGACGCCATTCCGAGTCATCCGAAGCCACCCGTGGCCCACGGTACTTTTTCGGACCTCTTCGGACCTCTTCGGACCTCTTCGGAGCTTCCCGGGGTCCTTCCCGGCACTCTTCCGGGCCATTTCCGAACTCCCGGCCGGGCCACTGCCAAAGCCCTTCACCGCCCCGGCCGGCCGTGCGGATGCCCGACGACGTCTTGACCCCGCCGGGTGACCTGTCCCTAGATGAGGACATGACCGAGCGGCGGCTCTCCATGAGAAGCCACCGTGCCCGGGAGTTCGAGGGGTTCACCACGGGCGCGGGCGGCCGGCTGCTGCACGCCGCGACCCTGCTCACCGCCGAGCCCCCGGACCGCAATCCGGAGGCCCGCCGATTGCTGACGGCCGCCCTGGCCAGGACATACGCCGAGTGGGACCGGGTCCGCGACGAGGATCCGTACGACCTGGCCCGGCGGGAACTGGCCGTCCGGTTCGCCCAGCGGTCCTGGCGCTTCCACCGGAGCAGGGGCGGGCTGCTGGGCTCGCTCACCCCGCGCGAGCGGCTGGTACTGGTGCTCCGGCTCTGCGAGGGGGTGCCCGAGGAGCAGACCGGGGCGCTGCTCGGGCTCTCCGCCGAGCGGGTCGGATCGGTCTGCCGCCGCGCGGTCACGGCCCTGCACCGGCCGGGCACGGAGGCGGAGGCGGGATGATCCGGCAGACCCGTAAGCAGGAGGACGTCCGGCGGATGCTGGGCGGCGCCCCGGGCGCGCTGCCGCCGGAGCTGACGGGGCGCGCCGTCGAACTCGGCGAGCGGATCGCCCGGCGGCGGCGCACGGTCAGATTCGCGGGGTGGATGCTGCTCTTCGCACTGGCCGCCGCGTTCACCGTCTGGGCGGTGGTGGTCGAACCCTGGCACGCGCCGCCCGAGGAGCCGACGACCCTCGTGGAGGGATTCTGACGTCCGTCGGCGAATGGTCACGCGCCCCGAGGCATCGACCATTGAGTGATTTGAACAGAAAATTCCCTTTTGCTCGGCCTGAAGTGCCTATCCTGGAACAAGCGGTTGACAGACGCCCCGAGGAGGTCGTCATGGCCAGGAAAGTCGCCGATTGCCGCAAGTACCCCAGTGAGTCGGGCTGCACGCTGACCATCGCCGGCGAGGAGGACGAGGTCGTCCGGGCGGCGACGGAGCACGCGGTCTCCGTCCACGGCCACGAGGACTCCGCCGAACTGCGGGAGCAGGTCCGGGGTCTGCTGGAGGACGAGAAGGTCCCCGCCTGAGAGCATCGCCCGAGCCCGCCCGAGGACGGCGCCTTCCGCCGGGCCGTACGGTTTCGTACGCCCCGGCGTCCGAGCCGACGCCCGGGGGCGGGCCCTCCGGCGATTCAGCCCAGGGCCTGCTGGAGGTCGGCGAGCAGATCGTCCACGGCCTCGATGCCCACGGAGAGCCGGACCAGGTCCGCGGGCACTTCCAGCGCAGACCCGGCCACGGAGGCATGGGTCATCCGGCCGGGGTGCTCGATCAGCGATTCGACCCCGCCCAGGGACTCACCGAGGGTGAAGAGCCGGGCGCGGTCGCAGACCTCGACCGCCGCCGTCTCGCCGCCCTCGACCCGGAACGAGATCATCCCGCCGAACGCCTTCATCTGCTTGGCGGCGATCTCGTGCCCCGGGTGGTCCGGCAGGCCGGGATAGAGCACCGACGTCACCTTGGGGTGACGGAGCAGCATCTCGGCGATCCGGCCCGCGTTCGCACTGTGGCGGTCCATCCGGACCGGCAGCGTCTTGATGCCCCGCAGCACCAGCCAGGAGTCGAACGGACCGGCGACCGCGCCCATCGCGTTCTGGTGGTAGGCCAGCTCGTCGCCGACGGTCTCGTCGGCGGCGATCAGGGCACCGCCGACCACGTCCGAGTGACCGCCCATGTACTTGGTGAGGGAGTGGACCACGACATCGGCGCCGAGCGCGATGGGCTGCTGGAGATAAGGGGTGGCGAAGGTGTTGTCCACCACGAGGCGGGCGCCCGCGGCATGCGCGATCCCGGCGACCGCGGCGATGTCGGTGATCCCGAGCAGCGGGTTGGACGGGGTCTCCACCCAGATCAGCTTGGTCTTCGGGGTGATCGCGGCCCGGACGGCGGCCGGATCCGAGGTGTCGGCCACGGACCACTCCACGCCCCAGCGGGCCACGACCTTGGCGAAGAGGCGGAAGGTGCCGCCGTAAGCGTCGTTCGGGATCACCACATGGTCGCCGGGGACGAGCAGGGCGCGCAGCAGGCAGTCCTCGGCGGCCAGGCCGGAGGCGAAGGCCAGACCGCGGCGGCCGCCCTCCAGCGCGGCCAGGTTCTCCTCCAGTGCCGTACGCGTGGGGTTGCCGCTGCGGCTGTACTCGTAACCACCGCGGAGCCCGCCGACGCCGTCCTGCTTGTACGTCGACACCTGGTAGATCGGCGGGACGACCGCGCCGGTCAGCGGGTCGGCCGTGTTCCCCGCGTGGATGGCGAGGGTTTCGAGGTGCTGGTAGCTGTGCTGGTCGCTCATGAGGCCCGAGAGTAGCCCCGCCGGGGCCGGGCGGCCCCCGCCTGTGGACAACCCCCGGAATGTGGACAACTCCGTCCCACGATGCGGAGAACCCGGCGGTGGGGAGGATTCGCTTCGCGCGGCGTCCGGGACAATGGGTGCATGGAGATTCTGTGGTTCCTGCTCGCGATCGGTCTGCTGGTCGCCGTCGTCGCGCCGTTCGTGCGCCGCCGGCGCGGCGGCGCGGGCCTTCAGCTCGTCGATCCCCGCTCCCCGGACGCCGCCAATCCGGAGGAGTACGGCTTTCTGCGCCAGGAGGAGCAGGACATCCGGCTGCCGGGGCCGGACCAGGATCTCCTCGATGTGCTCGATGTGGTGCAGCAGACCCAGAGCTGGCGGGCGGCGGCCCAGCTCCTGTCGGGCACCCCGGCGGCGGGCGAGGTCCGCTGGCAGCGGGTGCAGGCGTTCGCGGGCGCGGCGGCGCTGGAGCTGCGGCAGAAGCCCGGGGTCGGCGGATCATGGCTGCGCGCCTGGCGTTCCGAGGCGCCGAAGGACGTGGGCGCCGCGCAGGTGCACGCGGAGTTCCTGGTCCAGCAGGCGTGGCGGTCGTCGGCCGTCGGCGAGGACGACTTCCGGATGATCCTGGAGGAGGCGCGTACGGTCTGTGAGGAGGCCGCGTCGCTGGCCCCGGACGACCCGGTGCCGTACATCACCGAGCTGGCCGTCGCCCGCGGCCTGGGCTACGGGCACGACCAGTTCGACCAGGTGTGGGCGAAGGTCATCGACCGGGCGCCGAACCATATGGGCGCGCATCTGGCGGCCCTGCACTATCTGTGCGAGAAGTGGCACGGCTCCCGTGTGGAGGCGGACCACTTCGCGACCACGGCGGCGGCCCGCGCCCCTCAGGGCTCCCTGCTGGCGGCCCTGCCGCTGTTCGCGGTCTACGAGCACGTCCCCGATCTGGTGATCATGCAGAATTTCCACCAGTCCGCGGTGGTGTCCAAGGCCGTCGACGGCGCGCTGTACGCGGTGCATTCGGCCCGGCCCGACGATCCGATGCTGGCGCATGTCCGTCATCTGCTGACGCTGTTCCTGATCCGCTCGGAGCGCTGGGCGGAGGCGATGGCCCAGCTGGTCCGGATCGACGGCCATGTCGGTGCCCTGCCGTGGACGATGAGCGACGACCCCGCCGCCGAGTACACGCTCTACCGCAATCTGGCGGTCGCGGGCTTCGAGGCGAACGGCGGCACCCCTGCGATGCTGCACGGCTGACGGCCCCCGCCGCCCCCGTCCCGGCCGCTGCCCGGTCCCGGCTCCGGCTCCGGCTCCGGCTCCGGCTCCGGTCCACCCGTACGGTCCGGCCGTCCCCGGGGGTGGCGCGGTGCGGTCGGCCGGGCACACGATGTTTCCGGAATGTCCGCCGCGTCCGCGGCGTTCTTCCGGATACCGACCTCCCGAGGAGGAATCCGCATGTTCCTGTCCCGCCGCGTCCCCGTTCTGCCCACCCCGGAGGAGGCGCTGCCCGGCCGCCCCGCCCCGGAGTTCCCGGTCCCGGAGCGCCATACGGTCCTGGGCAATCCGCTGCTGGGCCCGTATCCGGAGGGGCTGGAGACCGCGGACTTCGGTCTGGGCTGTTTCTGGGGCGCCGAGCGGAAGTTCTGGCAGACCCCCGGGGTCTGGACGACCCTCGTCGGCTACCAGGGCGGCCATACGCCCAATCCCTCCTACGAGGAGACCTGCTCGGGCCGTACCGGCCACACCGAGGCGGTCCGGGTGGTCTTCGATCCCGCCGTCGTCTCCTACGACCAGCTCCTGAAGCTCTTCTGGGAGTCACACGACCCCACCCAGGGCTTCCGCCAGGGCAATGACGTCGGTACGCAGTACCGCTCGGCGATCTACACCCACTCCCCCGCCCAGGCTGAGGCCGCCGAGGCGTCCCGGGCCGCGTACCAGCGGGTCCTGACCGCCTCCGGCTACGGGACGATCACCACGGAGATCCTTCCGGCGGACGGCCGCCCGCTGTATCCGGCAGAGGGATATCACCAGCAGTACTTGGACAAGAATCCGGCCGGATACTGCGGGATCGGCGGCACCGGCGTCAGCTGTCCGGTGGGGGTGGCCCCGGCCGAGGGCTGAACCGCCGGGCCGGAGCCGAGCCGCCGGGGCGGGCCGCCGCCCCGCGCGGCGGCTCCCGCCGCCTCTCCTGAGCCGGGCCGTTGACCTCAAGTCCGGTTGAGCACATAGCTTCGCCGCATTCGAAACGAACCGTGATGAGAGGTGGCGGCGGATGAACGCGCTCGGCTCGGGGCCCATCGGGGTCACCCTGGACGTCCGGCCCGACGGGGGACATCTCGACGACGCCGTCCTGCTGGAGAGCCTCGGCTTCTCGACGATCTGGATCACCGGCGGCCAGTTGAGGGACGGACTGGATCCGCTGCGGGACGTCGTCCGGGCCACCGGGACGGTCTCCGTGGGCAGTGCGATCATCCCCGCCTGGGGATACGCGCCGGACGAGGTGATCGCGCTCTACCGGGACGTCGAGTCCACGCATCCGGGCCGGTTGATCACGGGGCTGGGCGGGGTGCAGGGGGCCCGTCCGCTGAAGACCATGAACGCGTATCTCGACCGGCTGGACGGCGCCCGGCCGCCCGTACCCGCGAGTGCGCGGATGCTCTCGGCGCTGGGCCCGAGGATGCTGGAGCTGGCCCGGGACCGCGCGGCCGGGGCGCTGCCGCTGATGGTCACACCCGAGTACACGGGACAGGCCCGGGGGATCCTCGGGGAGGCGGCGGCGCTGGCCGTGATGGAGTTCGTCGTCCTCGAAGAGGATCCGCGGACGGCCAGGGACGCGGCCCGGGAGCCCGTCGCCTTCCTGTCCGAGGTCGGCGGCTATCCGCAGAACCTGCGCCGGATGGGCTTCACCGACGAGGACATCGCGGGGCAGAGCGACCGGATGATCGACGCGCTGGTCGCCTGGGGCGATGCCGACGCCGTCGGCGAACGGGTGGGGCGCCATCTCCACGCGGGCGCCGACCAGGTGGTGCTGGTCGTCCAGCCGACCACCCCGGATACCGTCCCCCGCCGGGAGTGGCACGAACTGGCCGAAGCGCTCATCCGCTGAACTCCACTGAACTCTCCCGAACTCCCGCGCCCGCCGCCGCTGTACCGGGATCGCGGCAGAGAGATCGCTAATCTGTCCGAATCATAGGCAACCCTTTTCACTCCATTGAGCGACCGCAACACCCCTGGTGATACTGCCCGGACCCGAAAGGCAAGGGCTTTCGATCACCTCAGGGGAGAGCATGCGAATGCGCTTCAGAAGATCGTTACTCATATCGGTCGCCGTCGTGACGGGCGCGGCGCTCACCGTCGGAGCGGGCGCGCCACCGGGCGGCGGATCGCCGGGCGGCCGGGGCGGGGACGGAACCGGGAAAGCCCGGGGGCCGGGAGCGGTGGCGCATATCGTCACCCTGATCACCGGCGACCGGGTCCATGTCGGGGCCAAGGGCGAGGTCATCGCCGTCCGGCGGGCCGAGGGGCGGGAGGGGATGCCCTTCCGGACGCACCGCAGCGGGGGGCACACCTATGTCGTACCGCATGACGCCCAGCGGCTGATCTCGGCCGGGAAGGTCGACCGGCAGCTGTTCGACATCACCGGGCTGACCGGCGCGGACGCCCGGCGGGCCTACCGGGACGGGGTGAAGCTGATCGTCAGCTACGGCGGGGCGTCCGCCGGGGCGGCGAAGGCGGGGGTACGGGCGTCGGCCGGGGTCAAGGAGCGGCGCGGGCTGCCCGCGGTGAACGCGGAGGCCCTGACCGTCGAGCCGCGCAACGCCACCGCCGTGTGGGACGCGCTGACCAGCGGCCCCCGCGGCGACGCGAAGTCCACCACGGCCGGGGTGACGAAGATCTGGCTGGACGCCGTGGTCAAGGCGAGCCTCGACAAGACGACGCGGCAGATCGGGGCCCCGGCCGCGTGGGCGGGGTCGCACGACGGCACCGGGGTGAAGCTCGCCGTCCTGGACACCGGGATCGACGACACCCACCCCGATCTCGCGGGCCGGGTCGTCGCGGAGCGCGACTTCTCCGATTCCGCCGACGCGAAGGACCGCAACGGCCACGGCACCCATGTCGCGTCCACGGCCGCCGGACGGGGCGTCAAGGACGCCAAGTTCAAGGGAGTGGCGCCCGGCGCGACCCTGATCAACGGCAAGGTCCTCAACGACTTCGGCGGCGGCAGCTGGTCCGGGATCATGGCGGGGATCGACTGGGCCGTCGCCCAGGGCGCCGATGTGGTGAATATGAGCCTCGGCGGCTACGACAGCTACGGCGTCGACCCGGTCGAGGCCCTGGTCAACAAGTACGCGGCCGAAAAGGGTGTGCTCTTCGCGATCGCCGCGGGCAACTCCGGATCCGGCGGCTCCACCGTCGGCACCCCGGGGACCGCCGCGGGCGCGCTGACCGTGGGTGCCGTCGACGACAACGACGAGCTGGCGCAATTCTCCAGCCGCGGCCCCCGGGCCGACGACGGCGGAATCAAGCCGGATGTGACCGCCCCCGGGGTGGATGTGACCGCCGCCGCCGCGGCCGGAACCGGGGGCCAGAACCCGCCCGGCTATACCGGTATGAGCGGTACGTCGATGGCGTCACCGCATGTCGCGGGCGCCGCCGCGATCCTCAAGCAGAAGAACCCCACCTGGACCGGGGCGCGGATCAAGGCCGCCCTCGCCGGGTCGGCGAAGCCGGGCCCGTACAGCGTCTGGGAGCAGGGCACCGGCCGGATCTCGGTGGACCGGGCGATCGCGCAGCAGGTGGTCGCCGAGCCGACATCGCTGACCGTGGGCACCCACCACTGGCCCCACGACGACGCGGCGCCCGCCACCGAGCGGCTGACCTACCGCAACGACGGCCCGACGGACATCGACCTCGATCTGGCCGTCACCGGCGCCAAGGGCCCCGACGGCCAGGCGGCGCCCGCCGGTCTGTTCAAGCTGGGGACACAGCGGATCACGGTCCCCGCGGGCGGTACCGCGACCACCGACGTGACCTCGGACATCGCGGTTCCCGGCGCGGTCGACGGCCGCTACCAGGCGGTGGTCACGGCGACCGGCGACGGCGGCCGTACGGCGCTGCGCACGGCGGTCGCCACGGAGCGGGAGCCGGAGTCGTACGCCGTCACCGTCAAGGTGATCGGCCGGGACGGCGCGCCCGACCCGACCGCGGTCGCGTCCGTCGGCCGGATCACGCAGGACGGCGGGGAGGAGTACATCCCGGTCGACATGAGCTCCGGTGAGCGGACCGTACGGCTCCCCAAGGGCGAGTACGTCCTCTCCGGCGACACCCACCGGGAGTCCGGTCCGCACGCGGGATACGACGTCCTGGTCCAGCCCCGGCTCGTGGTGGACCGTGACACGACGGTCGTCCTGGACGCCAGGACCACCAAACCGGTCGGTCTCACCGTGCCGGACAGCACGGTGACCGGGACGAGCAACGCCCTGCTCTACGAGGTGAAGCAGGCTCAGGGCAGTTACCCCGGGATCGCCATGGGGCCGCCCGGCACCACCCGGAGCGCGCATGTCGGTTCGGCGCTGCCCGCCGGTTCGATGACCACCTGGGTCCACGGCAACTGGCAGAAGCCCGGTACCGACTACAACACCGCGACCCGCGTGGCGGACGGCACCCGCTTCCCCACCGGTGTGACCAAGCGGTACAAGAAGGCCGACTTCGCCAAGGCGGATGTGGGTCTGGGCGCCTCCGTGCCCGGCAAGTGGAGCGACTACACCGCCTATGCCATATTCCCCGGCATCACGGGTCTGGGCGCGATCACCGTCGACCCGGCGCAGGGCCGCCGGACGAGCTGGCTGACCACCGGTGACGGCATGACCTGGGATATGTCGTACTCGCAGCTGAAGTCCCAGGACCCGTTCCAGTTCCCGGAGTCGGCCCACGCCTTGCCCGAGGCGCGGTCCCTGAAGGCGGGCAAGACGTACCGGTTCGACTTCAACACCGGTGCCCACAGTCCGGCTCTGGCCCCGGACTTCGGGGTGTTCCGGGCCGGTGACACGCTCCGGGGCTATCTGCCCTTCTTCTCCGACGGCCGGGGCAATCTGGACGTCTTCTCGGACTTCGCCACGGCCAGGACGACGCTCCACCGGGGTTCGACCGAGATCGGCGCGATCGACGCGCCGCCGTCCTTCGGGGATCCGTTCACGCTGCCCGCCGACCCGGCGACGTACACCCTGGCGACATCGGTCACCAGGTCGCCGCAGGTGGCCCGGGTCGGTACCCGGGTGGACGCCTCCTGGACGTTCCGTTCGCAGCGGACCGACGCAGATACCGAGCAGCCGTTCTCGGTCGTACGGTTCACCCCGAATGTGGCGCTGGACTCCACGGCCCCGGCCGGGCGGACCCAGACCTTCCCGGTCACCGTGCAGGGCTCGGCCGCCGGGAAGAACCTGAAGTCGCTGGCCGTCCAGGTCTCCTACGACGGTGGGAAGAAGTGGCAGAAGGTCACCGTGGAGAAGGGGCGGATCACGGTGAAGAACCCGGCCAAGGGCAAGGGCATCGTCCTGCGGGCCCAGGTCGCCGACAAGTCCGGCAACAAGGCTTCGGTGACCATACACAACGCCTATCTCGGCCGGTGACCACCGGACGCGGATAGCGCACCAGACCGCCCGTCGGGACCCCGATCCGTCCGGGGTTCCGGCGGGCTTCTTCGTTTCCTCTCCGAGGCCCGACAGCCCACTATCACTTGGTGATTACGTAATCTCTCACTATCACGGCCGTCGTTCTGTTGGCCTCGACCCTCGACCCGGACATGCTTCCCGGGTCGGGGGAGGGACCTCCTCCCCCGGCATCCCGCTGTCGTACTCCTGGGGGGAGCCATGCGACAACACCGTGGAAAACGCCATGGGAAATACCGTGGCAAAGTACTGGGCTCCGGTGTCGCGATCACACTGGGACTGGCCCTGACAGCCAGCCTGACCAGCACCGCGACTGCTGAGGCGCCGAAGCCCGGCGGCGGCGCCGGAACAGTCGGCAAATTTTCCGACGGCGCTTCGAAGAGCACCGCGCACACCCTGGCCCTGATCACCGGCGACCGGGTCACCGTCGACGCGAAGGGCCGGCTGACAGATGTCGTACCCGCCCGGGGCCGGGAGGGCATAGCCATCCGCTCGGTCACCGATCGCGGCCGCAACTACGCGATTCCGTACGACGCCGAGCGGCTGATCGCCGCCGGGAAGGTCGACCGGCGGCTCTTCGACCTGACCGACCTCGCCCGCCCCGAGGCCCGCCGGATCCACCGGGACGGCCTCAGAGTCATCGTGGCGTACGGGGGTTCCTCGGCCCGGTCCGCGAAGGCGGGCGTCCGGGCGGCGGACGGCGGGACCGTACGGCGGAGCCTGCCGACCCTGAACGCGGACGCCGTCACCGTGGCACCCGACGGGGGCCCGGCGCTCTGGAACGCGCTGACCGACCCCGGCGCCGGTACCGCCGCGGCGAAGGCCGCCGCCGGGGTGGAGAAGATCTGGCTGGACGCCGTCGTCAAACCCGGCCTGGACCGGACCACGACACAGATAGGCGCCCCGGCCGCCTGGTCGCGCTCGTACGACGGCACCGGGGTCAAGATCGCCGTCCTGGACACCGGGATCGACGACACCCACCCCGATCTCGCGGGCCGGGTCGTCGCGGAGCGCGACTTCTCCGGCTCCGCCGACGCCAAGGACCGCCACGGCCACGGCACCCATGTCGCGTCCACGGCCGCCGGACGGGGCGTCAAGGACGCCCGGTTCAAAGGGGTGGCCCCCGGCGCGACCCTGATCAACGGCAAGGTCCTCGCCGACAACGGCGGGGGCGCGTACTCCGATCTCGTCGCGGGTATGGAGTGGGCCGTCGCCCAGGGCGCCGATGTGGTGAATCTGAGCCTCGGCGGGGAGGACACCCCCGGTATCGACCCGCTGGAGGAGGCGGTGAACCGGCTGTCGGCCCAGCGGGGCGTGCTGTTCGCCGTCGCGGCGGGCAACTGGGGCCCCGGGGCGGGCACGGTCAACTCCCCCGGCAGCGCAGAAGCCGCCCTCACCGTGGGAGCCGTCGACGACAACGACGTACTCGCCGAGTTCTCCTCCCGGGGGCCGAGGTCCTGGGGCGGCGGTCCGGTGAAGCCCGATGTCACCGCGCCGGGCGTGGCCGTGACCGCGGCCGCCGCGACCGGCACGGCACCGCAGGACCCGCCGGGATACGCCACGCACGACGGTACGTCGATCGCGACACCCCATGTCGCGGGCGCGGCGGCCGTCCTCAAGCAGAAGAACCCCACCTGGACCGGTGACCGGATCAAGGCCCTGCTGACGGGTACGGCGAAGCCGGGCGCTTACACCCCGCACGAGCAGGGTGCGGGCCGGATCGCCGTCGACCGGGCGATTGACCAGTCCGTCGTCGCCGAGCCCGCCTCGCTCTCCCTCGGCACCCAGCTGTGGCCGCATCAGGACGACGCCCCGGTCAGCCGGACGATCACCTACCGCAACACGGGTACGGCCCCGGTCGCCCTCGACCTCTCCGTCGACGCCCGGAACCCGGCGGGGGGCCCGGCTCCCGCCGGTTTCCTCACCCTCGACACGGCGCAGGTGACCGTCCCCGCGGGCGGTACCGCGTCCGTCGGGCTGACCGCGGACACCCGCGTCGAGGGCGGCGACGACGGCCACTACTCGGCCGCCGTCACCGCCACCGGGGGCGGCGCCGGCCCCGTCCGGGTACCCGTCGTCCTGGAACGCGAGGTGGAGTCGTACGACCTCACCCTGAACGCCGTCGGCCGGGACGGGGCGACCGCCACCGGCTTCACCTCCACCGTCTTCGCCTTCACCGGCCGGGACGCGGGCCAATCCCGTACCCCCGACCTCGCCTCGGGGACGGCGAAGGTCCGGCTCCCGAAGGGCCGCTACGCCCTGGAGGGCTTCTCGCCAACGGCCGAGGGGCCGCACGCCGGTTACGACCAGCTCATCCGGCCCGAGCTGGTGATGGACCGGGATGTCGCGGTCGTGCTGGACGCCCGCGAGGCCCGGCCGGTCCGGATCTCCGTACCCGACCCGGCGGCGGCCCCGTACTGGCGCGATGTCATCTCGTCCCTGGAACGGGACGGGCTTCGGTTCTACCGGAGCCTCTTCGTGAACCAGGCCGCGGAGGTGAGGACCGCGCATCTGGGTCCGGACGCGAGCGGCGGCACCCTCCAGCAGTCCTTCAGCAACTCCTGGGTGAACGGCGCGAACGAGTACCACACCGCGCATGTCGTGACCGGGAACCGCTTCACCACCGGAACGACACGGACGTTCACGGCGGACGAGTTCGCGACGGTCGAACTCGGTCTCGGGATGCCCGTCGGCAACCGGCAGGCCGCGTTGAACGTCGGCGGGGCTCTGCCGGGTGGCCACTTCTCCAAGTACTCCCGGGCGCGGACGGGGCCCGAGCGGCTGACCGTACGGCTCTCCACCGGGCACGGGATCCAATGGCGGCTGGGGATGTCCCAGCACATCCCGGACGTCTTCGGCGGGATCGAATCCGTCTACCACCGGGAGCAGCAGGCGTACGCGGCGGGCGAGACGTACCGGATCGACTTCAACACCGCAGCCCACGGCCCGCTCACCGACGAGACCTCGGGCGTCTTCCGGGACGGGAACACGATCCGGGCCTGGATGCAGACCCTCGCCGACGGCCACGGCCACCGCGGCTCGAATGTGATCAGCGGCGCCCGGACGACCCTGCACCGGGGTACGACCCTCGTCGCCGATCTGCCCCAGTCCCTGTTCTGGCGGGAGCCGGTCACCGTCCCCGCCGCCGACGGCCTCTACACCCTGAAGACGTCCGTGACCCGCGACCCGGTGGTCTCCCGGATCGCGAGCAAGGTCGAGGGCGTCTGGACGTTCCGGTCCGCGCAGACGGCCCAGCGGACCAAACTGCCGCTGTCGGTAGTCCGGTTCGCGCCCGCGACCGCACTCGACGGTACGGCGCCGGCGGGCCGGCTCCAGACCTTCCCGGTCACCGTGCAGGGCCCGGCCGCCGGACCGAATCCGAAGGCGCTCGCCGTCTTCGCCTCGACCGCCGGGGCGGCCTGGCAGTGGATCCCGGTGGTCGACGGCAAGGTGACGATCGAGAACCCGGAGGCGGGCAAGTCCCTCTCGCTCCGGGCCGTCGTGGCCGACGAGCAGGGCAACACGGGAACGGTCACGATCCACGACGCGTACTTCGGCAAGTAGCCCCGGTGATAAGGGTGTCGCACCGATATCACGCACGTCATAACCGGTAGCCCGGCCGTCCGCACGGCAGGCTCCGGGGAGGGGGCGCCGACGACCGGGTCGGCGCCCCCTCCGACCCGGGGAGCGCCATGCCCGAAGAGCCAGCACACACCGCGCCGGCGGAACGAAAACCAGGACACTTACGACGGAAGTACGGAACGGCGGTCGCCACGGCCCTCGTCGTGGCCCTCACGGCGGGCCCGACCGGCCCCGCCACGCCGAACGGCCCCGTGGAAAAGACCGGTCCAGTGGCGGCCAAGGCGGGAAAGGCCGCCGCCGAGCGGCACACCGTCGGACTCGTCACCGGCGACCGGATCACCGTCGACGCCCGGGGCAGGCTGACCGGCGTACAACCGGCGCCCGGCCGGGAGCGGATCCCCGTCCGGACCTTCACCGACCGGGGCCGGACCTACGCCGTCCCGCACGACGCGGAGCGGCTGATCGCGGCCGGAAAGCTCGACCTCCGGTTCTTCGACACGGCGGCCCTGATCCGCCCATCGGCGCGCAAGGCGTACGCGAAGGGCGTCCGGGCCGTCGTCCGGTACACCGATCCGGGAGCCCCGGCCGCGCGGCCGGGGGCGCGTACCGCCGTCCGTACCGCCGGAGGTACGACCGTACGGCGCGGCCTCCCGGCCCTGAACGCCGAGGCCGTCACCGCCGCGCCCGGCTCGGGCGCGGCGCTCTGGCGGGCCCTGACCGGGACCACCGCGCGCGGGGCCGTCACCACCGCCCCCGGTGTCGACCGGATCTGGCTCGACGCCGTCACCGAACCCACCCTCGACCGGACCACGGCGCGGATCGGGGCCCCGGCCGCCTGGGCGGGCTCGTACGACGGTACGGGGGTGAAGATCGCCGTCCTGGACTCCGGGATCGACGCGGGCCACCCGGACTTCGCGGGCCGGATCGGCGAGGCCGCCGACCTCACCGGCGGAAACGACCCGCAGGACAGGACCGGGCACGGCACTCATGTCGCCTCCATCGCCCTGGGGTCGGGGGCGAAGTCGGGCGGGAAGTACCGGGGCGTCGCTCCCGGCGCGACCCTGCTCAGCGCCAAGTTCCACGGGGTCGACTCGTTCGAGTCCGATCTGATGGTGGCCGTCGACTGGGCCGTCGCGCGGGGCGCGGACATCGTCAACATCAGCCAAGGCACCCTCGACTCGCCCGGGATCGAGCCCCTCGAAGCGCTGATCAACCGGTACTCGGCGGAGCGGGGAACCCTCTTCGTCGTCGCGGCGGGCAACTTCGGCCCCGGCACCGGCACGCTCACCTCGCCCGGCAGCGCCGAGGCCGCCCTGACCGTGGGCGCCGTCGACGATCACGACGCACTCGCGGACACCTCCGGCCGGGGCCCCCGGATCGGCGACGGCGGCATCAAACCGGATGTCACGGCCCCCGGTGTGAGCGTACTGGCGGCGGCCGCCGCGAACACGGCGCCGGAGGAAGTCCCCGGCTACGTCGCCGAATCGGGTACGTCGATGGCCGCGCCGCACGTCGCGGGCGCGGCGGCCCTGCTGAAGCAGAAGCACCCCGACTGGACCGGACAGCGGATCAAGGCCGCCCTGATGGCGTCCGCGAAGCCGGGCCCGTACCCCCTCCACGAGCAGGGCGCGGGCCGGGTCGCCGTCGACCGGGCGCTGACCCTGCCGCCGGTCACGGCCGGACCCACCGTCCTCGACCTGGGCACCCGGCGCTGGCCGCACCACGACGACACCCCGGTCAGCCGGACGATCACCTACCGCAACGAGGGCCCGGCCGCCCTCGACCTCGATCTGACGGTCGGCGGTACGGGACCCGGCGGCGCGCCCCTGCCCGCCGGATTCCTCACCACCGGCGCGAGCCGGATCACCGTCCCGGCGGGCGGTACGGCGACCGTGGACGTCACCGCCGACACCCGGATCGACGGTGGCGGCGACGGCCGCTACTCGGCCGAGGTGGTGGCGAGCCCGGTCACCACCGGGGCGACGGGCACGGCGAACCCGGGGGCCACCCCGGTCCGTACCCCCGTCACCGTGGACCGGGAAGTGGAGTCGTACGACGTCACCCTGCGGGCCATCGGCCGGGACGGCGCCCCTGCCACCGGCCTCACCGCCGGGATCACCCCCTTCACCGGGCCGGACGCCGGACTCCGGACCACCCCCGATCTGGCCGGCGGGACCGCCACCGTCCGGCTCCCCGGGAACGAGTACGCCCTCGACGCGCTCTCCGAAGGCTCCGCCACCGGCGCGCCCTCCGATCTGCTGCTCCGCCCCCGGCTGACCCTCGACCGGGACACCACCGTCGACCTCGACGCCCGGGAGGCCCGGCCGGTCGACATCACCGTGCCCGGTACCGGTGTCCGGCCGGCCGGCATCTTCCTCGGCTACGAGGTGACCCGGAACGGCCGGACCGTCGAAGGGCAGGTCCTCCTGCACGGCGCCGCCCCACTGCGGACCGCCCACCTGGGACCCGACGACCCGGCCGGCGGTCTGCGCCAGTACTGGCGGAACGTCTGGAGCGGACCGGGCGCCGACTACCACACCTTCGCCGACCTGCCGGGGCTGCGGCGGTTCGCCACCGGCCACACCCGGCACTACCGGCCGGGCGAACTGGCCCGGATCCGGGTCGGCCTCGGCGCGACCGGTACCGGTACGGAGAGCAGTCTCTCCGGCACCGCCCGCCTGCGCGACGGCCGTTCGTTCGAGTGGTCGGTCGGCCACCCCGCCGGGACGCGCCGGGACGTCCTGCTCTCCACCGGGCCCGGGGTCCGCTGGCGGCTGGAGAGCCGTCTGAGGCGGGACGGGGTCCAGATCTCGACGCACCGGATCGCCGAGGACACGGCCTTCGCGCCGGGCCGGACGTACCGGACCGACTTCAATACCGGGGTCCACTCCCCGTCGGTCGGACCGGGCCACGGGAAGATCACCCGGAACCGGAACTCGATGATCGCCCTGATCCCGTCCCTCACCGACGGCCGGGGCAACCCGGGGGAAGCCCACACCTCCACCGCCACGACGACCCTGCGCCGGAACGGGGAGCTGATCGCCGACCTCGCCGACGACCTGTGGTGGAGCGGGCCGGTGACCGTACCGGCGGCGGCCGGGTCGTACACCCTGGCCACCTCGATCACCCGTGACCCGGCGGTCGCCGATGTCGCCACCCGGATCGACGGCCGCTGGACGTTCGACTCGGCGGAGACCGCCGCCCCGGCGGAGCTGCCGCTCTCCACGGTCCGCTTCCGGCCCGCCGTGGACCTCGCGTCGCGCGCCCCGGCCGGACGGCTCCAGACCTTCCCGGTCACCGTCGAGGGCCCGGCGGCCGGGCGCGGGCTCGCGTCCCTCGCCGTCTCCGTCTCGTACGACGGCGGTACGACCTGGCGGCCGGTGACCGTCACCGGTGGCCGGATCACCGTCCGCAATCCGGCGGCGGGCCGGGGCCTCGCCCTGCGCGCCGAGATCGCCGGCCGGCAGGGCGATACGGCGGCCGTCACCGTCCACGACGCCTATCGCGGCGGGTAACCGCACGTCCACGCCCCGGGGCCGGGAAAACCGTTCGGCGGTCCGCCCGGCCCCCGGGTACCGTGGAGCCATGGGTTCACACCTGCACTACTTCTTCCTCTGATCGGGACCGCGGCCGCCACCGCGTCGAGCGACGACTGACCGCTCCGCGGGCGTACCGCTCCGGCCTGCCCTTCTCCGGCCGAGCCGCGCGGAACTTTGTCCCGGGCCCGCCCTCACCGGCCCGCCCCGGACCGTTTCCCGCGCCGCCGGACCCCTCCTTCATCAGGGAAGACCCATGCGCGACCGCGCCCCGTCGACCATGTCCGCGTCGACCACCGCCGTGTCCGGCCCACCCGTTTCCAGTCCCGCGTCCGGTTCGGGGCACGGCTCCGCGTCCGGCGGCCGGGCCCAGCTCACCGTCCGGGACGTCTCCAA
The DNA here is from genome assembly GCF_040635975.1 of Streptomyces sp. NPDC006798. Lineage (NCBI taxonomy): Bacteria > Bacillati > Actinomycetota > Actinomycetes > Kitasatosporales > Streptomycetaceae > Streptomyces > Streptomyces sp. NPDC006798. The sequence continues at coordinate 7,831 of NZ_JBEYIS010000034.1, read as the reverse complement.
GGCTTACGGCCCGCGGCCCGTGCTCGACCGGATCTCCCTCACCGTCCGCCCCGGTGAGCGGGCCGCCGTCATCGGCGAGAACGGCTCCGGCAAGTCCACCCTGCTCCGGCTGCTCGCGGGCGACGAGACCCCCGACGACGGGGAGATCACCGTCGTCGCCCCCGGCGGAACCGGGCATCTCGCCCAGACCCTCGACCGGGGATCCGGCCTCGGCCCCGACCACACCGTGCGGGACGCCGTCGACGCCGCCCTCGCCGGCCTCCGGGAGATCGAACGGCGGCTGCGGGCCGCCGAGGCGGAGCTGGGCGCCGATCCGGACGAGGAGCGGCTGACCGCGTACGGCGAACTGCTCACCGCCTTCGAGGAGCGCGGCGGCTACGAGGCCGACGCCCGGGTCGACGCCGCCCTCCACGGCCTGGGGATCGGCGGCATCGGCCGGGACCGGGCCCTCGGCACCCTCTCCGGCGGCGAACGGTCCCGGCTCGCCCTCGGCTGCGTCCTCGCCGCCGACCCCGAGCTGCTGCTGCTCGACGAGCCGACGAACCATCTCGACCGGCGGGCCGTGGAGTGGCTGGAGAACCGGCTGCGGGCCCACCGCGGCACGGTCGTCGCCGTCACCCACGACCGGGCGTTCCTCGAAGGGGTCGCCACCACCGTGCTCGAAGTCGACCGGGACACCCGGGACGTCCGGCGGTACGGCGACGGCTGGACCGGCTACCGGGCGGCGAAGGCCGCGGCCCGCCGCCGCTGGGAGCAGGACCACCAGGAGTATCTGGCCGAGCTGGCCAGGACTGAGGAGGAGGTCGAGGCCGCCGGACGGCGCCTGGCGACCAGCGGCAAGGACCCCGGCCAGGGCTTCGGCAAGCACCGCAGATCGCACGAGGCCAAGCTCTCCGGCCGGATCCGGGCGGCCCGGCAGCGGCTGGACCGGCTGCGCCGGAACCCGGTGGCGGCCCCGCCGGAACCCCTCCGCTTCCGGGCCGCCCCGGTCACGTCGTCGGCGCTCGCGGCGCCCGGAGCGGTCTCCGAGGCGGTCCCCCAGCCGGCCGCCGGTACGGACCCCGGTAGTACGGCCGCCGGGCCCGTGGTCGAGCTGGCGGACATCGCCGTCGCCGACCGGCTGCGGCTGGCCCGGCTGTCCGTGGCACCCGGCGACCGGCTGCTGGTGACCGGACCGAACGGGGCCGGGAAGACGACCCTGCTCCGGGTGCTCGCCGGTGAGCTGCGCCCGGACCGGGGGACCGTCCACCGCCCGGCCCGGATCCGGGTCGGCTATCTCCCGCAGGAACTGCCGCCGGTGCCGTCGCCCCGGTCGCTGCTGGCGGCGTACGCGGCGGGCCGCCCCGGCCACCCCGACGAGTACGAGGCCGAACTCCTCGGGCTCGGTCTGTTCCGCGCGGACGATCTGACCGTGCCGGTCGGCGCGCTCTCCGTCGGCCAGCAGCGCCGGCTGGCGCTGGCCCGGCTGGTCGTCGCCCCGGCGGATCTCCTCGTCCTCGACGAACCGACCAACCATGTGGCGTTGAGCCTGGTGGAGGAGTTGGAGGAGGCCCTGGGCCGGTACGAGGGCGCGATCGTCGCGGTCTCCCACGACCGGCGCTTCCGCGCGGGCTTCGGCGGGGACCGGCTGGAGCTGAGGGACGGCCGCCGGGCCGGCTGACCCGGGAACGCGGTTAGGGTCGTGTCCGTGGGGATGAGCGAACAGCGGACCACGGCCGACCCGACCACGGCCGACAGCGGTAGCGACGACGGTACGAATCCGGAGGCGGCGACGGCCGCCGGAACGACGGCGGGCGGCGCGGCGACGCCGGACGGCAGAGCGACGGCGGACACGGGCACGGGCACGGCTTCCGCCGCCGGCCGGCGACGCCTCTGGCTCGTACCGCTGATCGCGACCGGTCTCGTCGTCCCGCTGTACGTCCTGTGGGCGGGGTGGCTGGCCACCGGCGGCGGTGATCTCGCGGCCCAGCTCCACTGGACCGGTTTCGCCGAGGCGCACCCCTCGTCCGCGTACAACCTGTCGTGGTACGGCGGCACCCACACCGCGAACTACAGCCTGCTCGCCCCGCCGCTGATGGCCCTCTTCGGAGTCCGGGCCGTCTCGGTGGCCGCCGGGCTCGTCGGCACCTGGGCGATGGCGCTGCTCTTCGTCCGCAGCGGGGTGCGCTATCCGGTGTGGCCCGCGATCGCGGGCGCGCTGGCCCTCTGGGCGAATATCGCCTCAGGCCGGACGACCTTCGCCCTGGGCACCGGGATCGGTCTGGTCGCCCTGGTCTTCCTCCAGCGGAAGCTGCTCGCGGTCGCCGCCGTCGGCGCGGCGCTGGCCACGGCGGCCAGCCCGGTGGCCGGACTGTTCCTGGTCGTCGTGGGCGCGGCGTATCTGCTGGAGCGGCGGTGGCGCCCGGCCGCCGCGCTGCTGGTACCGCCCGCCCTGGTGGTCGGGGTGACGACGGTCCTCTTCCCCTTCGGCGGGGAGATGCCGATGCAGACCAACAAGCTGTGGATGCCGCTGTGGGTGTCGGCCGCACTGGTCCTGGCGGCCCCGCGCGGCCGGGAGTGGCGGCTGGTCCGCCGGGGCGCGGCGGTCTACGCCCTCGGGGTGGTCCTGACCTACTTCACGCCCTCGCCCATCGGCCGCAATGTGGAGCGGCTCGCGGGCCTCGCCGGGCCGCCGGTCCTGGTCGCGGCGCTGATCGCGGCGGTCTGCGCGCTGGGCGGCTGGGCGGCGGTCCGGGAGGCGGTCCGGCGCACCGGGCGGGCGGCCCTGGTGCCCGTGGTGCCGGTGGTGGCGCTGACGGCGATGCTGGCGGTCAACGCGCACTGGCTGGGCGACAAGACCGAGGACGATCTCGTCGTCTCCAACAAGGTGCCGGTCTGGGCGAAGGAGACCGACGCGCTGGTCCGGGAGCTGGCGCGGCTGGGCGCCGACCGGACCCGGGTCGAGGTGGTGCCCGCGCGCAACCATCGCGAGGCGACCGTACTCGCCCCGCACGTCAACATGGCCCGGGGCTGGAACCGGCAGCTCGACGTCGAGCGGGGGCGCCTCTTCTACGACGGGTCGCTGAACGAGACGACGTACCGGGAGTGGCTGGACCGCTGGGCCGTCGGCTTCGTGGTGCTGCACCAAGGGCGGCCGGACGGGCCCGCCGAGGCGGAGGCCGCCCTGGTCCGTAGCGGCCCCGCCTATCTGAAGCGGGTGTGGCGGGACGACAACTGGTCGGTGTACCGGGTCCGGGACGCGGTACCGCTGGTCTCCGCGCCCGCCGAGGTCGTCGACCAGGACCGGGCCGAGATGACCGTACGGATGCCGGCCGCCGGGTCGGTGGCGGTACGGGTGGCCCACTCGCCGTGGCTGCGGGCGGAGGGCGCGTGCCTGGAGCCCGACGGGGAGTACACCCGGCTGACGGTGAAGGAGGCGGGCGAGTACCGGCTGCACTCCCGGTACCGGCTGCCGTGGACGGCGGACCCCGGCTGCTGACGGCGGCCCGTACGACGACGAAGGCGGCACCCCGGGAGGGTGCCGCCTTCGTCGTCGCTACGTCGCCGTAGGCGTCGGTACGGGGTAAGGGGTGGATCAGAGCTCGGAGCCCTTCTTCCAGGCCGCCCAGTCCATGTTCCAGCCGTTCAGTCCGTTGTCCGGCTTGATGGTCTCGTCCTTGGAGTTCTTGACGATCACGACATCACCGATCAGGGAGTTGTCGAAGAACCAGGCGCCGGGCTGGTTGGGGTCGTTGGCGCCCTTCTTGTCGTTCAGACCGACACAGCCGTGGCTGGTGTTCTGACCGCCGAAGACCGAGTCGGAGCCCCAGTAGTTGCCGTGGATGAAGGTGCCGGAGGTGGAGAGCCGCATGGCGTGCGGAACGTCCGGGATGTCGTACTCGCCGCCGAAGCCGACGGTCGCGCCGTTCATCCGGGTCTCCTTGAACTTCTCGGAGATCACCATCTGACCGTTGTACGTCGGGGTGGCCGCGGCGCCCGCGGAGATCGGGATGGTCCGGATCGTCTTGCCGTTCCGCTGGATCACCATCTGCTTCGACTTGGCGTCGACGGTGGAGACCTGGTTACGGCCGATCTTGAAGGTCACGGTCTTCTGCTGGACGCCGGTGACGCCCGGCGCGCCCTCGACCCCGTCCAGGGCGAGCTTCAGGGTGACCGTGGACCCCTCCTTCCAGTACTGCTCGGGCCGGAAGTCGATCCGCTGCGAGTTGAACCAGTGGCCGACGATCTCCTGACCGCCGGTCGACGTCACGGTGATCCCGGACTGGACGGCCTTGCGGTCCTTGATCGGCTTGTTGAAGTTGATCGACACCGGCATGCCGACCCCGACGGTCTGCCCGTCCTCCGGGGTGAAGGTGCCGATGAAGCTGTTGCCGGGCGAGACGGTCGTGAACGAGCCGTTCTCGTGGACGGTCAGGCCCTTGTCGTCCTTCGCGGTCGCGGTCACCTTGTACGAGGTCGACCGCTTCAGCGGCTTCGCGGGGGTCCAGCTCTTCCCGTCGGCGGCGATCTTCCCCTCGACGGGGTTGCCCTCCGAGGTGACCATCTTGACCTCGGTCAGGGTGCCGTCCACGACGGAGACCTTGGAGTTGTTGATACTGCCGTTCTTCGAGCCGTTCTTGGGCTCGATGGCTATTCGGGCCTTCGAGACCTCCTTGGCGGCGGCCTGGTCGACCTGGTCCTGAGCGCTCTTGCCCCCGTCGCCCTTACCGCTGTCGCCGTCGCCGCTACAACCGGCGAGCACCATCACACCACCGAGCACAGCGGACGCGACCATCAGCCCCCGGCGCCGCTTGCTGTCCGTCATCACACGCTTCTCCATTGTCGCCTGTCCCCCAGTCCCCTGACCGAACAGTGGGGAACACATCCGTTACCAGGCGTTCGGTTCCACATTCTTTTGGTGATGTGGTGAACACCACTCGTGATTTTTCGGCCGCTCCCCCGGATTCCCCGGACGGGCCGCCTCCCGCCACGGTACGCGTGATCCGTACCGGGACGCCCTGGCGGGTTCCCCACCTCCCGGCGGGGACCCGATTTCCTCCGGAGGCGGCGGGTTCACTAGCATCGGCGCACCGCGACCGGCCGCGCCGGGTCCGCGTCCTCCGTCCCCCATGTCGCCCCGCGCGCCCGGGACTTCCCGGCATCCCTTTCGTACGCCCCCGGTCAACCGACCGGCCCGTTCGGCCATCCTTCCGGTCGACCGGGTCCGTTCCGGTCCCACCCTGTTCAACCTGTTCAACCTGTTCAACCTGCTCAACCCGTTCGACCTGTTCGACCTGTTCGGCCTGTTCGACCCAAGGCCCGTCCCAGGCTTCCCCCCAGGCTTGCCCCAAGGAGGATCACGTCCGTGTCGATCGCCCGTCGACCACTGCTGACCGCCGTCGCCGCGGGAGCACTGCTCTGCGCGCTCTGGTTCGTCCCGTCCGCGAACGCGAACGCGGCACCGGCGCCGGAACGGCCCCGGACCGGCTGGACGTACGGCGTCACCGGGCCCGGCGGCGGCGAACAGTCGCCACCGCGCCTGGCGGACACCGGCAGCTTCGACTCGACGCCGTACATCATCGGCGGTACGGGCTTCCTGGCGGTGGGCATCGCGTTCGTCACCTACGCGGTACGCCGCGGCCACTCCCCCGCTCCTGCCCCGTCCGGCGCCGAACAGGGGGCGCCGCCGCGGCACTGACAGCCGGGCGCGCGGGCCCCGCGCGCCTTATGTGCCGGGGCGGCGGACCGGCTCAGCCCAGGGGGCCCGTGACGGGCTCCACCGCCGCGATCAGCCGACCGTCCCGGACGAACTCCTCCGCCGCCGCGAGATCCGGGGCGAGGAAACGGTCCGGCCCCGGCCCGCCGACCCCCGCGTCCCGCAGGGCGGCCACGGCCGCCCGGGTCGCGGGCGCCGGAACCAGCCCCTCACGCAGCTCGATCGCGCGGGCGGCGGCGTACAGCTCGATCCCGATGATCCGCCCCAGCGCGTCCACGGCGGTCCGCAGCTTGCGCGCCGCCGACCAGCCCATGGAGACATGGTCCTCCTGCATCGCCGACGACGGGATCGAGTCCACGGACGCCGGGACCGCGAGCCGCTTCATCTCGGAGACCAGCGCCGCCTGGGTGTACTGGGCGATCATCAGCCCCGAGTCGACACCCGGATCGTCGGCGAGAAACGGCGGCAGACCATGACTGCGGTTCTTGTCGAGCAGCCGGTCCGTACGGCGCTCCGCGATGGAGCCCAGATCGGCGGCGGCGATCGCGAGGAAATCGAGGACGTACGCGACCGGCGCGCCGTGGAAGTTGCCGTTGGACTCCACCCGGCCCGCCTCCGGCAGCACCACCGGATTGTCCACGGCGGCGGCGAGTTCGCGGTCCGCGACCAGCCGGGCGTGATCGAGCGTGTCCCGGCCCGCGCCCGCGACCTGCGGGGCACAGCGGACGGAGTACGCGTCCTGGACCCGCGGCGCCTCGTCCTGCTGGTAGTGCCCGGTGAGCCCCGAACCCTTCAGCACGGCCGCCATATTGGCGGCCGCCACCGCCTGGCCCGGATGCGGCCGGATCGCGTGCAGCTCCGGCGCCAGCACCCGCTCCGTCCCCAGCAGCGCCTCCAGGGAGAGCGCGGCGGTGATGTCAGCGGACGTGTGCAGCCGACGGAGGTCGTCGATCGCCAGCAGCAGCATCCCCAGCATGCCGTCCGTACCGTTGAGCAGGGCCAGGCCCTCCTTCTCCCGCAGCACCACCGGCTCGATCCCGTGCTCGGCGAGCAACTCCCCGGCGGGCCGCACCCGCCCGTCGGGCCCCTCCGCGTCCCCCTCCCCCATCAGGGCCAGCGCGCAGTGGGAGAGCGGCGCGAGATCCCCGGAGCAGCCGAGGGAGCCGTACTCGTGGACCACGGGCGTGATCCCGGCGTTGAGCACGGCGGCCATGGTGCGGGCGATCTCCGGCCGTACGCCGGTATGCCCCGAACACACGGTCTTCAGCCGCAGGAACATCAGCGCCCGGACCACCTCCCGCTCCACCGGCGGCCCCGAACCGGCCGCGTGCGAACGCACGATGTTCCGCTGCAGGGCGGCGCGCAGCTCCGGCCCGATATGCCGGGTCGCCAGCGCGCCGAACCCGGTGGACACGCCGTACACCGGCTCGGGCTTGGCCGCGAGCGCGTCCACGACGGCCCGCGCGACCCCGAGCGCGGCCTCGGCCTCGGCCGAGATCACCACCCGGGCACCGTGCCGGGCGACGGCCACGACATCGGCTGAACTGGTACCGGACGTCCCCACCACGACGGTATGCATATCCATATTCAGCAGCGTACGTATTGAATGTCGCCATGTCATCAGTGGTTGTGGGGTTCTCGGCGCGGGGGCGCCTCCCGTTGTGGGGTTCCTGGTCCCCGGGCCCCCGGAGTGGGGGTTGCCTGTGGCCAGGCGGGGCCGTTCGCGCCTCAGGCGCCGGCGGGGCTGTGGAGGATGTGACCGTCACTCCAGCGGTATGCGGGCGGTCTTGTTCAGCGTCGGGAGGGTCGGTGGCCTCCGGGCTCACCTCCTCACGGACGGCGGAAGTGAGCCTCTTGAGAGGGAGACCCGTTTCTTATCCGCCGTCCTCCCCCAAAGCTGCCTTTGGGGGGACCCCCAGGGGGCGACCCTGCACCCCCCGACCACGTGCACTGGTCATATCTCCTGGGGCTGGAGCCCGTCCCGGGGAGGGGAAGGGTGCGACCTGGGGTTTGTCGGTCCACCCGCGCCCCGGTGATGGGCTGGTCGCGCAGTTCCCCGCGCCCCTGACGGGGCCCGTCCTCTTACGAGGTCGGTGAATGGGGAGGTGGTTAGGGGCGCGCAGTTCCCCGCGCCCC
>NZ_JBEYIS010000033.1:0-88974 GCF_040635975.1 Streptomyces sp. NPDC006798 | reverse complement strand
GCCGCCCGCGACATCATCGACGCGCCGGGCCCGCCCACCGGACGGCGGTGTCCGAATGGGCACCCCGGGCCGTCGCGGCGTCCGATGCCGGGCGCCGCGTTCGGCGGAGAGTCGGGACGGAGCGTATCGCCGGGGTCGCGTTCCGGAGTCGAAACAGGCCCGCCGCGCTATTGCGGCATCAGGCGTACGACATTCCCATTCGCTCGGCCAGCGGCGCCGGGCGGCGTACGATACCCGCCTCGTAAGCGAAGATGACGGCCTGTACGCGATCCCGGAGTCCCAGCTTTCCCAGGATGTTCTGGACATGGGACTTGACGGTGGATTCGGCGACTCCGAGACCCACCGCTATTTCCGGATTCGACAGCCCCTGGATCATGAGTTCGAAGACCCGGCGTTCGCGTTTGGTCAGCGACCGGACCTGATCCGGGGTCTCCTGGGACGCCCCTTTGAGGGAGACCGACGCGGTGGCCAGATTGCGCGCCAGGTCGGTCCTGATCGGCATGTACCCGGCAGCCGTCAGCCGGACCGCGGCGATCAGGTCGCCGGGGCTCACGCTCCGCCCCAGCAGGGTGCACCGGCCGATCCGCAGCAGGCCGATGGCCTGCTCGTCGGGGGACGGCACCAGCACGATCAGATGGACCGGACGGGCGTCGCTGGACTGGGCGGCCAGCCGCTCGGCGAGTACCACGGTCTCCCGGGAGAGCGTCCGCTCACTGCACAGGATGACATCGGGCTTGACCGATACGGCTAACTGCTGGGCCTCTCCGGGAGATTCGGCATCGCCGACGACGGTAATTCCCGGATCCTTCCCCAGAACCGCATGCAGACCAGCCCGATCGAGCTGGTCCTCGGATATCAGAAGAACTCCGATCTCCCTTCGACTCACTATCCAGAACCCTTTCGCACGCCCGTCACCAGCACACTTAAACTGCTCCCCCCGGGCTTTGATGAACCGTCACATTTCAGCCATATGGCGGAACACACCGAATCTTCACAGGGTGTAGGCGTATAACAAATCGAATCATTACGGGCTTTGCCCCCACCCCGGCCCCGCGGACGCGCCGATCCCGTCTTTCTCCGGGCCGGGGCAATTTCAGGGCGTTCCGTGCGCTCCGGCCCATGGGCGGTACGCCTCATTCCGGCACCGGGGCGCCGATCGCCGCCGGGCCGCTCGGCGGGAGCGGGTTCAGCGGGCGCCCGCCGCCAGCAGAGCCGCGGCGGCCGTCTCGACCTCGGCCTCGGTGGTCCAGCGCCCCAGCGACAGCCGGACCGATTCCAGCGCCCGCCCGCCGGGCAGCCCCATGGCGGTGAGCACCGGCGACGGGGCCCGGACCCCGCTGTGGCAGGCCGACCCCGTGGCGGCCGCGATCCCGGGCGCGCCCGCCAGCAGGACATCGCCGCCGATGCCCTCGATCCCGATGTTCAGGGTGTTCGGCAGGCGGCGCGCATCGGCCGGGCCGTGCAGCCGGACCCGGCCCGGCAGCCCCTCGTCCAGCCGTCGGCGCAGCCGGTCGCGCAGGGCCGCGAGCCGGGCCGGGGCGCCGTCGGCCGCCTCCCGGACGCAGAGGTCGGCCGCGGCCCCGAGGGCCACCGCGAGGGCGACGCTCTCGGTGCCCGCCCGCAGCCCGTGCTCCTGACCGCCGCCCCGGACGACGGGCTCCAGCGCCACGCCCTCCCGGACGACGAGCGCGGCCACGCCCTTGGGCGCGTACATCTTGTGTCCGACCACGGTGAGCAGATCCACCCCCAGGGCCCGGACGTCGAGCGGGATCCGGCCCGCGGCCTGGGCGGCGTCGCAGTGGAACAGCGCGCCCCGCGCGCGGGCGGCGGCCGCCAGCTCGGGGACCGGCTGGAGCGCGCCGGTCTCGTTGTTGGCCGCCATCACCGAGACCAGCACCGTCTCGTCGGTGAGCGCGGCGGCCAGGGCCGCCGGGTCGACGAGGCCGTCCCCGTCCACCGGCAGTACGGTGATCCGCGCCCCGTACCACCGGCGCAGGTCTTCGCAGCTCTCCCGGACCGAGGGATGTTCGGTGGCCTGGGTGATCACATGCGGGCGGGGGCGGCCCGAGGCGAGTACGGCGCCGCGCAGGGCGAGCAGATTGGCCTCCGAGCCCGAGCCGGTGAAGACGATCTCGCCGGGCCGGGCGCCGACCAGGGCCGCCACCCGGGCCCGGGCGCCGTCGAGGGCGCCCCGGGCCCGGGTGCCGTAGCCGTGACCGCTGGACGGATTGCCGAAGTGGGCGGTCAGATGGGGCACCATCGCGGCGACGACCCGGGGGTCGACGGGCGTGGTCGCGTTGTAGTCCAGATAGACCGGACCGCCGGCGAGCGCCGGATGGGGCGGGGTGGTCACGCGGTGGCTCCTGCGGTGGCGGGTGGCGGGCCGGGCCGTACGGGTGGCACGGCGGCCCCGGTTCCGTACGGTGGCGCCCCGTCCGTCAGCGCCGTCCCGGCGGTGGAAGGCGCCGCGAAGGGGTTCGACCGGCGCCGGGCGCTACCGGGTGAGCCTCGCGGCCAGCAGATGGGCGTCCAGCAGGGCCGTGTCGGAGGTGCGATGGGCCCGCGCGTACCCCGCGAACATGCTCTTGGTAAGCGCCAGCGCCTCGGCGGAGCGGCGGGCGAGCGGACCCGTCCAGTCGTCCACGGCGTCGTCGAGACCGTCCCGCGGCACCACCTTGTGCAGCAGGCCGATCCGCTGGGCCGTCCACGCGTCGAAGTTCTCGCAGGTCAGCATCAGTTCGCGGATCCGGGACGCGCCGGCTTCCGCGATCAGCCGACCCAGGGCACCGCCCCACGCGGGCGCCAGACCCACCGCGACCTCCGGCATCCGGAAGCGGCAGTCGTCCGCGCCGACCCGCAGATCGCAGAAGGAGGCGACGGCGAGCCCGGCGCCGACGACACCGCCGTGGAGACGGGCGACGGTGACCACATGGGTGCTCTCCAGCGCCTGGCAGAGGCGGCGGGCGGTGTCGACGGCACGCCGCAGGGACGCTCCCGTGGGATCGGCCTCCAGGATCGTCCGGTACTCGTCCCGGTCCGCCCCCAGGCAGAAGTCGCGGCCCGACGAGGAGAGTACGAGGGCCCGCACCTCCGGGCGGTCGTGGAGATGGTCGATCAGCGTACTCAGCTCGCCGATCGCGGCGATCCCGAGGCTGTTGCCGCCGTTGGGGTTCAGATCGACCCGCAGGACCGGGCCGTCCTCCCGGATCCCCAGCGGTCCGGGCACGGCGTCCCCGGGCGGCACGGACGAGGGCCGGAGCGAGCCGGCCGCGAATATATGACGGGTGGTCATGCGAGAGCGACATCCAGGTTCAACAGGCGGCGGAACGCCACCCGGGGCGCCCACGACGGGCGGCGCACCAGGGTGAGGCGGGGCAGCCGCGCGGTCAGGTGACGGAGCAGGGTCTGGGCTTCGAGACGGGCCAGCGGCGCTCCCATGCAGTAGTGGATGCCCCCGCTGAAGGCGAGATGACCGGGCTTGCGCAGCGGGTCGAAACGCTCGGGATCGTCGTGGCGGGCGGGGTCCCGGTGCGCGGCGGCGACCATGAGGTGCACCATCTCGTCCTCGCGTACCTCGATCCCGTCGATCATCTGGTCCCGCGCGGCGACCCGGCTGATGACCTGGGTCGGCGGGTCGTAGCGCAGCGACTCCTCCACGAAACCGGCGACCAGGTCGGGGGCGGCGGCGAGCCGCGACCACCACTCGGGGCGCTCCAGGAGCAGCAGGACGGTGGTGGCGAGCATGGTGGAGGTCGTCTCCAGAGCCGCCAGCAGGACGAACAGGACGAGGAAGTAGACCGCTTCGTCGGCTTTGTCGCGGTCCGCCTCAAGGGTGTCCCAGGTAGCTATCCAGCGGGACACGGGGTCGTCGCCGGGGCACCGCCGGCGCTCGCGCACCAGTTCGGTGAAGTAGGCGCGGAGTTCGGCGGTGGCCGCGTCGGAGAGGGCCAGCTGGCTCGCGGACGGCAGCAGCTCCTGGGTGAAGACCTGATCGTGGGTCAGCTCCCGCAGCCGGGGAAGATCGCCGGACGGGAGGCCGAGCCAGCCGCCGATGGTGGCCACCGGAAGCTCCTCGCAGACCAGGTCCGCGAAGTCGGCCTCGCCGTACCGCACCCGTTCGGCGACACCGTCGAGGAGCCGGTCGGTCAATGGTCCGACCATCCGGCCGATCCGCTCGATGGCGTTACGGTCGAACGAACCGGCCGCCCGGCGGACCCGGGTGTGATCGGGCGGGTTGAGGGCGGGCAGGGTCTTGCTCATCTCCGTCGAGGAGGGCGAGCCCCAGCGGGTCCCGCCCCCTCGGCGGCCACGCCATTTCCGGTCCGGTTCGAGCCAGTCGCGGTCACGGAGTATCCGGTCGCACAGGTCGTAGCCGGTGACCACATGACCACCCCACGGCGCCGGGAGAACCGGCCCCATCGACCGTAGCTCCTCGTAGATCGGGAAAGGGGCGCTCTGCCCCTTCGCAGTTCGGAGCCGGGAGAAGAGCGGTGCGGCGGTACGGCTGTCTACCGGGGCAGGGGTCGCGACCCTCACAGTGGCGGATCCTTTCTTCAGCTTCAGCCGCCATGTGTACCCCAGAAACAATTAAGCTATCCGCGACCGCCGGATCACCCGAAGTAACCTACGTCACTCCGTTCACTCACGTCACTCCCCCCTCGTCCATGCCAGGAATCGACTGAAGAGTCCCCCCTTGGCCTGGGACCGGGCCGCGGGCGCCGGGGTCCCGGGGTGGGACGGGGCGACGGCCCGCTGGGCCGAGGGCCGGGTGTATTCGGCCGGCTTCGGGGCGACGCTCTGGGGGGTGAAGCGGATCGGCAGATTCACCAGGGTGCGGCTCCACGGGGTGGGCGCCCAGTTCAGGTCCTTGAACGGAACGCGCACCTCGACGTCGGGAAGCCGGTTCAGCAGCGTCTCCACCGCCGCGACCGCGATCATGAACGCCGGGTCCTTCGCGGGGCAGGCGTGCGGCCCGGCGCCGAAGGCCAGATGGGCCTTGCCGCTGAGCTGCTCCCGGTGCGCGGTCAGCCGGGGGTCGGTGTTGGCCGCGGCGAAGGAGATCACGATCGGGTCGTTGGCCCGGATCGTGCGGTCCCCGAGTTCCACGTCGTGGGTCGGGTAGTGGGCCGCGTAGTTGGCGATCGGGGCGTAGTTCCAGAGCGCCTGGGAGACCGCGTCCTCCACCGGGAGCCCGGTCTGCCACTCCTCCGCCAGGTAGAGGGCGGTACTGGTGCCGATGGCGGCCGTCAGGGGGGCCGTACCGCCGGACAGCAGGGTCACCAGCTGGTGCAGCACCTCCTCGTCGGTCAGCCGGGCGGAGTGCTCCATCAGCCGGGTCGTCAGGTCGCTGCCGGGGTTGCGCCGCTTGAGGGCGATCAGCTCGCCGAGCGCCCCGCCGAGCACCTGGTCGGCGTTGGGGGTGCCGTCGAAGATCCCGGAGATCCCGGCGATGACCCGGTCGCCGATCTCCGGCGGGCAGCCGAACAGGTCGCTGAAGACCAGCAGGGGCAGCGGCTGGGCGTAGTCCGCCATCAGCTCGGCCTGCCCCTGGGGCACACCGCTGAACTGGCCGATCAGATAGTCCGCGGACTGCTGCGTCTGCCGGACCAGCTGCAGTTCGTTGACGGTGGCCAGACTGTCCGTCACGGCCTGGCGCAACCGGGCGTGGGCGGCCCCGTCGCTGAACAGGGCGTTGGGCCGGTAGCCCATCATGGGCAGGGCGGGGCTGTCCTCGGGCACCCGTCCCTCGTTGAGCGCGTTCCAGCGGCGGGAGTCGCGGACGAAGGACGCCGGGTTCTGCAGGATGTAGAGCGCCGCGTCGTAGCTGGTGACCAGTTCGACCTCGACACCGGGGGCGATGTCGACGGGGGCGCTCGGGCCGCGGGAGCGCAGGGTCGCGTAGGTGCCCTCGGGGTCGGAGCCGAACGCCGGCCCGTAGAGCGGCGTATTGCCGTGTGCGGGGCAGCCCGCGGGTATCCCGCTGCCGTCGGGGAGCTGCTGCATGGGGGAGTCTCCTAGCCGAGAAGCGATAGAAGGTGGTTCACCAGGGTGATGAGCGCCTGGGCGGACGAGCGCTCATCCCGTACGTCGCAGGCCACGACGGGGGTGTCGGCGCTGAGGTTCAGCGCCTCCCGGACCTCGTCGAGCGGATAGACCGGCGACGTCTGGAAGTGGTTGACGCCGATGGCGTAGGTCAGTCCGAAGCTCTCGACGAGGTCGAGGATGGGGAAGGACTCGGAGAGGCGCTCGGGGTCGACGAGGACGAGGGCGCCCAGGGCTCCGCGGGACAGCTCCTCCCACATCTCCTTGAAGCGCTCCTGGCCGGGGGTGCCGAAGAGGTACAGCACCACCTGGTCGCTGAGGGTGAGCCGGCCGAAGTCCATGGCGACGGTGGTCGTCGTCTTGTCCGGAGTGCCGGAGAGATCGTCGAAGCCCTCGCTCGCCTCGGTGATCTCCTCCTCGGTCTGCAGGGGCTCGATCTCGGAGATGCTGCCGATACAGGTGGTCTTGCCGACTCCGAAGTGGCCCACCACGAGAATCTTCACCGCGGTGGAGACGCCTGGGTCCAGGTACACGAGTCACGCTCCGAATCGGGTTTTCAGGCCATCGAGCACGGCGCTGAGCAGTTCTCTGTCGACACGTTCGGCACGCGGGACGGGCTTTCGCACCACGATCAGGGCGTTCTCCTCCAGCTGCGCCAGCAGGATCCGGACGACGCCCAGCGGGAGGTGGGTGTGGCCCGCCACCTCGGCGACGGAGAGAAAGCCGTCGGCCACCAGGTCGAGGACGACGCGCGCCTCGGGGGAAAGGGTCCGGGCGGCGGCCGTGTCGGTCTGGGCGCAGACCAGGGTGGTCCGTTCGTACTCGTGGTCCGGTGGCAGCACCCATCCGTTGGTGATCACGAAGAGGGGTACGAGATCGGACGTCAGTTCCAGCTCGTGCTCAGGTTCCTCATGCATCGGCGCTCCCCGCCCGTGCCGGACCTTGTGTCAGCCTCGGTACCACGCCGTGCAGACGGGTACTGAACTCCTCGATATCGGCGTCGCGCTCCGCCGCGGCCGCCAGAAACGTTCCGTCGCCCGCGGCGATCAGGAAGATCCAGCCGTGCTCGAACTCGATCACCGTCTGGCGCCACCGGGTGTCGCCGGGTCCGCCGGTGAACGGCGAGGTGGCCCGGCTGTAGGCGTGGATGCCGGTCATGGCGGCGGAGATGGTGTCGGCCAGATCGCGGCTGAGCCCGGAGGTCGCGCCGCGCGGCAGTCCGTCGCCGCCCAGCAGGACCGCGTGCCGGGCACCGGCCACCTCGGCGACGACCTGGTCGAGCTCGGGCAGGACGAAGCCCGGTGCCCCGGCCGACGCCGGGCGGCTGCGGGGGTCGTCCGCGGTCTTGGCGCGGCCCGCGTCCACCCTCGGCGGCGAGGTGAGGTTGTCCCCCAGCCGGGCCACCAGACGGTGCATCCGGAAGGAGATCTGCTGCATATCCACCTCGGGTGCGGCGGCGGCGGCCAGATAGGCCCCCTGTCCGGCCCCGATGAGGAAGATCCAGCCATGGGAGAACTCGATGATCGTCTGGCTCCACCGCCGGTCCGCCTCGTCCCCGGCGAAGTGGGCGATGGCCCGGCTGAGCGACTGCATCCCCGCCATGGCGGCGGAGATGGTGCGGACGTCCTTGGCGGAGAGGTCCTCGGTGGCGCCGCGCGGAAGTCCGTCGGCCGAGAGCAGGACCGCGTGCCGTGCCTTGGGCACATTGCGCACGATGTCCTCGAGCATCCACGACAGATCTGCGGTCATGTGTCTTCTGCCCCTTCGAACGGCGGGGAGTCGAGGTTGCGGCCGGATATGCTGCCGCGCTGGAAGGCGCCGAGGCCGCGGCCGGTGGCGCGGGCGTCGTCGTCGGCGTTCCTGGACGCAGGCCGGACGCCCTCACGAGCGGCGCCGAGGCCGTTGCGCGGGGCCTGCCGGGCGCCGCGCTTGGGCAGTCCGTGGACGGTGCGCCCGGAGTGCTGGCCCCGGCCCTCCGCCTCGCGGATGTCCCGTACGGGGGCCTCGTTCACCGGCTGCTGCGGTACTTCCTCCATGGTCCACAGCTCCTCGGGCAGCAGGACGACGGCGCGGACGCCGCCGTACCGGGAGACGCCCGTGACGTCCACATGGAATCCGTGCTGGCGGGAGAGCAGGCCGATCACGGGGAAACCGAACTTGGGCTGGTTGCCCAGCTGGGAGAGGCGGGGCCGGACGTCGCCGGCGAGCAGGGCGGTGGCCTTCTGCCGCTCCTCGTCGTTCATGCTCACACCGGCGTCGTCGATGACGATGCACAGGTTGTTCTGGACGTGCTGGAAGGTGACCTCGATCGGGGCGTCGCTCTGCGAGAAGCTGGCAGCGTTGTCGAGGAGCTCGGCGACGGCGAGCGCGACCGGGGAGACCGCCGAGGACTTCAGGGCGAAGCCGGTCTGCTGCATGATCTCGACCCGGCTGAAGTTGCGGATCTGGCCCTGGGCGCTGCGCACGACGTCGTAGACGCTCGCGGGGCGGCTGCGGCGGCCGATCGGCGCACCGCACATCACCGCGATGCCCTGGGCCTTCCGGGCCATCTGGGCATTGGCGTGGTTGACCTCCAGGAGGTCCGACAGAACGGAGTGGCCACCGTATTTCCGCTGAATCTCCTCGAGGAGCGCCATCTGTTCCGCGGCCAGGCTCTGGAGGAAGCGGGCGGCGCCCTTCAATACGGCCTTGGTACTGTCTTCGGAGGACTCCTCCGCTTCCTTGACCGTGGCCTCCTGCTCGTCCCGCATTCGCCGCAACTCGGCCTGGGTCACGGTGAGCTGACTTTCCGTCAACCGCAGTCGGTGCCCCAGTTCGGCCTCGACCTCGCGTCTTTTCGCCCCCAGGGCCCTATTGCGGCCGACCAGCAATACGACCGCGGCGACGGCTGTCGCCGCCACGGCAACCAGGCACCATATGAGTGCGTCTTGATTCACGGCATACCTTTCCCGGCGCATGACCTGAACACATCGACGGATACACCTCGAGAGGGTCCGCAACCCGGCCGCTTTCCCCCACGCCAACTATGTGGCGACGTGCCTGAGTTGTGAGATTCATGATCGCGGATTCGGGAATGCTATCACCGCGGCTTCACCGCTGGGACCTGCACTTTTACCACCTGATGGTGATCAATGCGGATCACACCGAAGTCTTGCCCATAGCAGGCAAGTCGCTACGGCCGGACGGAAGCCGGTGGTGCGCCACCCGGCGGGCGGACCGGAGCGGCCGAGACCCGCGTGGCGCCGGTGGCGGGGTGATACCCGTGATACCCGGTGAGGCTGCCGGAAGCCCGTGCTCCGCCCGGCCCTGCGGGCCGCCGCGCCCGCCCTCTTATGGCGCGTTCGACTGCCTCTGTACCCCTACCCCCTTGGGTATGGTGGCGGGACGTCAGCTGTCGCGGCGCACCCCCTCATCCCGCGGAAGACGCACGGTCCCCGCGCGCCGCGCCCGTTCGCCGGACCGGAGCGGCACCGTCCGGCGGTTCCCGGTCGCCCCCTGCCGCCGTCGCGGACGAGGAGAACCCCGTGAACCTCAGCCCACGTCAGGCACAAATCCTCTCGCTCATCGCGGAGGGCTGTTGTGACAAGGAGATCGCCAAACGGCTCGGCGTATCCGCCCGGACCGTCGATTCCCATCTCCAGCGCCTCTATTTACGGTACGAGGTCCACACCCGGGCCTCGATGGTGGCGAAGTGGCTGCTGGAGGGCGGCAGCCCCGTCGCGGTGATGGAGCGTTGACCCCGCAGGACCGCCCCGTGCCCGCCGCCCCGCCGATCACCGCCGCCGATGTCGCCTCCGCCCGGCTGCACTTCGGCTTCCCCGCCGTCGTCGCCGACGGCCCGGGCCGGGGTGTGTGGTGGCAGGAGCGCCGCCCCCGTGAGAAGGGCCGTACGGCGCTCGTCCGCCGGGCCCCCGACACCGGTCCGGGAGACCACTCCCCGGCCGTCGAGCCCCTCGCCCCGCACTGGGACGCCGCCACCCGGGTCCACGAGTACGGCGGACGCTCGTACTCCGTACTGCCCGACGGCTCCGTACTCTTCGTCCACCGCTCCGATCAGCGGATCCACCGAGCGGACCCGGACGGCACCGTCCGCCCGCTGACCCCCGCCCCCTCCCCCGGCGGCCCCGGGGTCCGCTACGCCGATCTCACCCCCGGCCCCGGCGCCGAGGTGTGGTGCGTCCGCGAGGTCGAGGGCGAGGACGTCTCGGTCCGCTCCCTGGCCGCCGTCCCCCTGGACGGCACCGCCGCCGACGACCCGGCGGCCGTCCGCACCCTGGCCTCCGGCGCGGACTTCTACGCCTGCCCCGCCGTCTCCCCCGACGGCGGCACCCTGGCCTATCTCGCCTGGGACCACCCCGGGATGCCCTGGGACGGCACCGAACTGCGGCTGGCCCGGATCGGCCCGGACGGCGCCCTCACCGGTACGAGGGTCCTGCGCGGCGGCCCCGCCGAGTCCGTACTGGCGCCGGTCTGGCGGGACGACGGCTCGCTCTACGCGATCTCCGACGCCTCCGGCTGGTGGAATCTCTGGCTGCTGGCCGCCGACGGCTCCGCCGCGCGGTCCCTGTTCCCCGCCGACGAGGAGTTCGCCGAGCCGCCGTGGCAGCTGGGCGACCGCCCGTACGGCGTCCTCGCCGACGGCCGGCTGGCGGTACTGCACGGCCGCGGACCACTGCGGCTCGGGGTGCTCGACCCGGACGCGGGCACCCTCCGGGACGTCGAGCTGCCGTACGACTGCTGGTCCGGCGGGATCGCGGTGGCCGGGACGACGGTCGCCGGGATCGCGGACGGTCCCCGGCTCCCCCGCTCGGTGCTCGCCGTCGACATCGCCTCCGGCGCCTACCGGGTGCTGGCCCGGCAGGCCGAGCGGCTGCCGCCCGCGGCGCTGCTCCCCGAGCCGTCCGAGCTGGTGGTGCGCGGCGCGTCGGGGGCACCGGTATCGGCCTATGTCTACGCCCCGACCGGGCCCCTGCCGCCGCCCCCGGACGGAGCGCCGCCGGCCGCGGCCGCCAGGCCGCCCTGGGTGCTGTGGGTACACGGCGGGCCCACCGGCTTCGCCGGGCCGGGACTCGATCTCGGCAAGGCGTACTTCACCAGCCGGGGCATCGGTGTGGTGGACGTCAACTACACGGGGTCCAGCGGATTCGGCCGCCGCCATCGCGACCGGCTGCGGGGCCGCTGGGGCGCGGCCGATGTGGAGGACGTGGTCGCGGTCGCCCGCGAGCTGGTCGGCGCCGGACTCGCGGACCCGGGCCGGATCGCGGTCCGGGGCGGCAGTGCGGGCGGCTGGACGGTGCTGGCCGCGATCACCGCGTACGACGTCTTCGGGGCGGGTGTCTCCTACTTCGGGGTGTCGTCGCTGCGGACCCTCGGCGCGGAGACCCATGCCTTCGAGTCCCGGTACGCCTATGAGCTCGTCGGCTCCTACGACCCCGCCGAGTACGCGGACCGGGAGCCGCTGGGGCGGGCGGACCGGATCCGGTGCCCGGTGCTGCTGATCCAGGGTCTCGAGGATCCGGTGGTGCCGCCCGCCCAGTCGCTGCGGTTCGCCGAGGCCCTGGCGGGCCGCGGGCTGCCGTACGCCTATCTCCCCTTCCCCGGGGAGTCGCACGGCTTCCGCGACCGGGCGAACATCGCGGCCTGCTACGAGGCGGAACTCTCCTTCTACGGGCAGGTCTTCGGCTTCGTCCCGGCCGATGTGCCCCGGCTGCCGCTGGTGAACGGGGACTGAGCGGGCCGGTCGTCGGCGCGGGGTCAGTGGACGAGGACCGCCGCGCCGACGACATCGGCCGCCGGGGGGCGCCCGGCGCCCAGGGCGTCGAGCGGCCTGCCGAAGAGCCCGCGCGGGGAGATCGGCGCCAGGGACGGCCCGGAGACCTCCCGGTCGCCGAGGCCGTCGAGTACGGCCCCGACCGCCCGGGCCCGCTCGCCGGGGGTGCCGGCGCTCCGCACGGCGGCCAGGGCCCGGGCCGCCGCGTCGTCGGGTCCGGTGCCCCGCTGGACGCGTACGGTGACCTGGGCCGGGTCGCCGGGGGCGGTGACGAAGTGGTGGATCTCGTACGTCTCCCCGGCCCGGAGGAAGAGCAGCCGGTGCTCGCGGCCGACGATCTCCCGGGGCAGTCCGTACAGGGCGCCCGCGACGGCGCGGCGCAGGCCCGTCACGGTGAAGAGTTCCCAGCCGGGTTCGCGGGCCGGGCCCCGGCCGAAGCCCGCCGGGACATAGCGTTCCCCGTCCCGCCGGGCGGCGAGCACATAGGCGTCGAGCCGGCCGTCCTCCGGGTAGTGGCGCAGCGGATGGCCGAAAGCGCCCCGGGCCGTGGGGGGCGCCGGGGTGGTGCCCAGCTCGGTGAAACCGTCGATCGCGGTGAGGGCGGCCACGGTCTCCTCGGCCGGGGCGCCGTCGAGGACCAGCCGGGCGAGGCGTCCGGGCAGTTCCTCCGGTACGGCTCCGGTCCTGGCGAGGGTACGGGCCCGGGGGCCGCCGGGCGCGTCCCGCTCCAGGACCACGACATCGCCCCGGTGGGGTCCGGCGAGCAGCAGGGCGCAGCAGGGGGCGGCGACCAGGTCGGCGGGGACCGCGAAGAGGCGGCGTGCGACCTCCTCCCACCGGCCCGACCAGCCGTGGAAGGCGAGGTGCTGATGGGTCGTCGGGTCCGGGGCGGGCCCGGTGGCCGGCGGTTCAGGAGCCGGCATGTTCGGCGCCCTTTCCCGACGGCAGGTCTCCGGTGGCGGCCGGCCGCGCGGGCCGGGGCCGTTCGACGAGGGCGACGACGGCCGCGAGGGCGGCGACCGCGCCGACGATCGCGCCGGATCCGGTGGCGGTGTGCTCGACGACATAGCCGGTGAGGGCGGATCCGGCGGCGAAGCCGATCCAGTTGGCCGAGACCAGCAGGCCGAAGGCGCGGGCCCGGGTCTCGGGGGTGGCCCGGTCCGAGACGAGGGCGGCCTCGATGCCGTCGGCGGGCCCGTTGGCGAAGCCGATGACGAACAGCAGGACGAGGCTGAGGGCGAGTCCGGGTTCGGGGCCGAGAGTGGCGATGGCGAGCCCGTATCCGGCCAGGGCGATGACCAGATGGGTGGTCTGGGAGCCGGGCAGCCGGAGTCCGCCGTAGAGCAGGCTGCCGAGGACGCCGCCGCAGGCGGTGACGGCGAGCAGCAGTCCGGCGCTGGTGCCGATGCCGTCGGCGTGGGCGACGGAGGTGACCTGGACGGCGCCGATCGCGACCGCGCCGAGGGCGATGGCCGTCAGGATCCTCAGCTGGCCCGGTGGCCAGACGAACCGGTCGCGGTCGGGGTGGCTCGGCCGCTCGGCCCGCTCGCGGTCGGCGGCGGCCACCGCGGCGGCCCCGGCCAGCCAGAGCGCCCCGGCCGTGGAGATCACGGCGGTCGCCAGTACGGCGGCGAGCGGGGAGAAGAGGAGAACCGCACCGGCCACGATCAGCGGCCCGAGGATGAAGACGCTCTCGGTGAGCAGTCCGGAGAGCGCCAGCAGGGTCTTGCGTTCCTGTTCTCCGGTCACATAGCCGGTGAAGACGGAGTTGGAGACGGCGCCGGACGGCGGGGTGCAGGCGCCGACGACGAAAGCGGCGGCGGCCAGCAGGGCGGGGTGCGGTTCACCGGCGGCGACCAGCAGGAAGACGGTGAAGGCCAGCGCCTGGAGGACGGTGGCGACCACCAGGGATCTCCGCAGCCCCCGGGCGTCGGTGACATGGCCCCAGACGGGGGCGGTGAAGGTGAGGGCGACGGCGTAGGCGCCCGACACCAGTCCGGCGCCCGCGAAGCCGCCGATCACGTCCTCGGCCGCGAGCAGCAGCGCCAGGCTCACCATTCCGGCGAGCAGCCGGCAGGCGAAGAGGGCGATCACCACCCGGGGGATGCCGGGGACGCGGAGCGCGGCTCCGTACAGACTGAGTGCTCCCATACGCGGTCTCCTCGCGTCCACGCGCGGTCGAGTGCCTCATCGTGGTGGGCCGCCGGGCCGTGGTCAACACGGCCGAACCGGCCGTTCGGGTGAGAGCGGCGGGGGGCCCTCGGGAGGGGTGTGTTCACCGGTGAGGTGTTCCCCGTAGGGGGTTTTCCGGAGATCGACGGGGCCGGTGAGGCGTGTCTACCGTGGCCGTATCCGCCCGCCGCCACCATGGCGCGCAGCAGGTCCGGGCGTACCCCTCCGGAAGGAGCCGAGTCTCTTGTCCGAAAAGCTGCTCACTCAGCCCGAGTCCACCACCGAGGTCAGGGCCGCCGCCTGTACGCCGGCCGCGTGGGACTGTCAGACCCACGCGTTCTACGGCGCGCCGGAGAAGGTGGCCGAGAATCTGGCGAGCCTGCCCGACTCCCTGGTCCAGCGCCGTGTGTACATCCTGATGATCCAGGGCGAGGGGCGCGCCGAGGCCCGTGTCTTCGAGCGCTTCAGCTTCGAGGACCCGGAGGGCACGGTCGCCAGCTGGCAGGACGACAACCTGGGCGACCTGGTCACCCAGCTGACGGATGTCGTCGTCGCCAACAAGGGTGTGCACTGCCCCGGCGAGCAGGTCCGGGCGACGCTCGACCAGTCCCATGACTTCGCGGTCGGCAGCCCGGAGCCCGCCCCGAAGACGGCGGCCGAGGCGTTCCGTCCGGTGGTCGAGGGCTTCAAGGACCACACGTTCATCCAGGCCACGCTGCTGGTGCTCTGCTGATCCGACCGCCGGGTCGATCGGAATACGGTACGCCCGCGCCGTCCGGCGCGGGCGTACCGCCGTTCCGGGCCGGGGAGGAGTCCCGGCCGGGAACGAGCCGGGTCAATCGCCGGTGCCGGTACCGGGGTCGAGGGTCCAGAGCCGGCTGTCCCAGCCGATGTCGCGGCAGCTCCGTACGGTGAGTCCGGCGCGGCGGACCAGTTCGGTGACCGCGTCGGCGTCCCGTACGCCCGAGCCGAAGGCGCACTTGAGCCGCAGATGGTGGACGACGGCGCCGATGTCGTCCGGGTCGGGCGCCGGGACCCGCTCCACCAGGAGGAGAGGGCCGCCGGAGGCGGCCGCGCGGCCCGCCTCGATCAGGGTCTGGACCGCGTCGTCGTCCGGCAGTTGTTCGAGCCTGCGGGAGAGCAGCAGGGGCCCGGAGGCGGCGGGCGGGCCCTGGGTCGTCGGAATCAGTTCGACGGCCGGGAGGACATCGGTGTCGAGGATCCGCTCCTGGAGGACCCGGAGTTCGGACGGCGGGGCCGCGATCCTGGCCCGCAGCCCGGGGAACGCCTTCACCAGGGCGTTGACGACGGTGGCCGAGCCGGGTCCGGCGGCGGTGAGCCGGGTACCGGCGGACCAGCCGAAGGCGGTGACGACACCGGGGGCGATCCAGCGGGCCTCGTCCTCGACGACCTCACGGGTGCCCGCCGCCAGCCGGGGTTCCCGGGCCAGGGCCTCGGTGAGGGTCGCGCCGTCCCGGGTGCGGTAGCCCGCGGTACCGGTGCGCAGGGTGTGCAGCAGTCCGCTGACCGAGGTGTCGAGGGCGGCCTGGGCGCCCTCGAGGTGGTACTCGTCGGCGGAGTGGTCGTCCTCGACGAGTTGGCGGCCGATCGTGGTGAGCCGGTAGCCGTCGGGGCCGCCGGTGAGGAGGTCGATCGAGACGAGGTAGGCCAGGAGCGCGGCGAGGGTGGAGCGGTCGGCCCCGGTGCGCTCCGTCAGACCGTCGAGGTCGTGTACGCCGCGGTCGACCAGGTCGAAGAGGCCGAGGGTGACGGCGGCCCGGATGGTGTAGCCGGGGGTGAGGTCGGTGAGGGCGTGCAGCCGCTCGTGGGCGTCGTCCTCTTCTTCCTCGGTGATGGTGTCGGCTGCGGTGTCGGCGCCGAGGGCGGCGGGGAGTTCGACGGGGGCGGCCGTGGCGGGCCGCCGCCAGTAGCCGGTGATGTGGGTGTGTTCGCGCGGTACGCCGCGTTCGGTCAGCAGATGGCGGCGGATCCCCTTGAGAGTGACGGCCTCGCCCGCGACCCAGGCGAAGACGGTGCCGGGCAGCCAGTCGGCGTTCCGGACGGCGCTTTCCAGCAGGTCGGTGGTTCCGGCGGGGGCGCCGTCGCG
The DNA here is from genome assembly GCF_040635975.1 of Streptomyces sp. NPDC006798. Lineage (NCBI taxonomy): Bacteria > Bacillati > Actinomycetota > Actinomycetes > Kitasatosporales > Streptomycetaceae > Streptomyces > Streptomyces sp. NPDC006798. The sequence continues at coordinate 72,883 of NZ_JBEYIS010000033.1, read as the reverse complement.
GGAGAGCCAGACGATCTCGGCGTCGGCCCGGGTCGGCAGCTCCTGGCGGTGGGAGTCGTCGCCGATCTCCACGAAGACCCGGGCGACCGCGGACTCGGGCATCTCGGCGAGCCAGCGCCCGATGGCGGGCAACGCGGTCTCGTCGCCCACGACCAGCAGCCAGTCGGCGCCCTCGGGGGCGCCCTGGGACATCTTGGGCCCGGCGATATGGGCGAGGTCACCGGGTTTCACGGTCTCGGCCCAGGCCGAGGCGATTCCGCCGGGGTGGCGGACGAAGTCGAAGTCGATCTCCCCGGCCTCGGGGTCGAACCGGACCGGGGTGTAGTCCTTGGAGACCGGCCGCTCGTCCTCGGGCCAGTCGAGGCTGCTGGTCTTCTGGCCGGGCAGTACCAGCCGCCCGTCCTGCCCGGGGAAGAAGAACTTCACATGGTCGTCGAAGCCCTCGGTGCGCATCGCGGGCAGGTCGAGCCCGTCGCGGTGGAAGGCCGCGAGCTGGGCGCCGCCGAGGGTGACGCGTCGCATCCCCGGGGTGATGTTCTCGGCGCGCAGGACCGTCAGCTCCCGCAGGACGATGGGGAAGACGGCGGCCGAACGGGGATCGCGGACAGACATAGGGCTCCTCGGGTGGTACGGGTCCGGGGGCGCGGGCCGGGCCCGCGCCCCCTGGTGACGGCCCGCCCGCCGGTGGCCGGCGGGCGGGCGCGGGGTCAGCGGCCGGCGACGGCCCCGGCCAGGATGGGGGTCAGCTTCTCGACGACCCAGGGCGCGCTCAGCGCGTCGGGGTAGGCCATGGTCACGGAGAGGGAGTTCTTGGCGGGGATGACCGCGAAGTTCTTCCGCTTCACCACGTCGAGGGAGCGGAAGAGCTTGTTGCCCTCCAGTTCGGCGGCGGAGAGCAGACCCTCGTCACCGAAGGGGTACGTCAGCAGCAGGACATCGGCCTCCAGTTCGTCGAGGTTCTCCAGGCTGACCGCGTTCTTCTTGGCCGTGTACGCCTTCGCCTTCCCGGTCTTGCGCAGTCCGAGCCGTTCCAGGACCCCGGGGTCCTGCTCGGCGTGGGACATGAAGGTGATCTGCTCGGGGTGGACGACGGCGTAGGTGTACGTCTTGCCCTTGAACTGCGGGTTGGCCGCGGCGGCGTCGGTGACGGCCTTCTCGTTGGCGGTGATGATCTCCTCGGCCTTCTCCTTCACCCCGAGCGCCTCGGCGGCCGTACGCAGCCGCTCCTGCCAGGTGAGACTGTCGGCGTGCGCCTTGTCGGTGTAGGTGACGACGGGGGCGATCGGGGAGAGCTTGGCGTAGTCGGTCGCCATCGACCAGGTGTTCATGCCGAGGATGACGTCCGGCTCCTCGGCCATGACGGCCTCGTAGTCGGTGCCGTCGGCGTCGTCGTACGTCTTGAGCTTCCCGGCGCCCAGCTTGTCGATGCCGCGCTGCTTGTACTCGGGGACGGGATTGCCGTCCTCCGTGTCCGGGGTGATCACCGGGACGATGCCGAGGGCGAGCGCGATGCTGGTGTCGCCGTCGGAGACGGTGGCCACCCGGACCGGCTTCTTGGTGACCTTCGTCGTTCCCCAGGCGTTCTTCTGGGTGACCGGGAACGCGCCGGCGGCGGCACCGGTGGGCTTGTCGCCGGACGATCCGGAGTCGTCCGAGTCGGCGGAGCCGCCGCAGCCGGTGACGAGGGCGAGGCCGACGGCCGCGGCCAGCAGCGCCCGGACCGTGCCACGGCGTCCGGTGGTTCGTGCGAGGCGGTTCATGGTCTTTTCTCCTGCGTGGGACGGTGCCGGCCGAGCGGGAAGATCTGCGGCCGGTCGGCTTGGGGATGGGTGACGACGACACAGTCGAGGCCGAAGACCTCGGAGACGGTCCGTTCGTCGAGTACCTCGGACGGCGAGCCCCGGCGTACGACCCGGCCGTCGCGGAGGGCGACGATCGTGGAGGCGTACAGGGCAGCCTGGTTGAGGTCGTGGGAGACGAGCACAATGGTCTTGCCGGTCTCCTCGTTGAGCTCGGCCAGCAGGTCCATCACCTCGATCTGGTGCGCGATGTCCAGATAGGTGGTGGGCTCGTCGAGAAGGAGGGTCGAGGTGTCCTGGGCGAGCGCGAGGGCGATCCAGACGCGCTGGCGCTGGCCGCCGGAGAGCTGGTCGACGGGCCGGTCGAGCAGTTCGGCGGTGCCCGTCGCGTGCAGGGCCTCGGCGACGATCCGGTCGTCCTCGGCGGTGCCGCGCCGGCCGAATCCGCGGTGCGGGTGGCGGCCCCGCCGGACCAGGTCGCCGACGGTGATGCTCTCCGGCGCGATCGGGGACTGCGGCAGCACACCGAGCCTGCGGGCCACCTCGCGGGTGGGCAGGGCATGGATGTCGGCGCCTTCCAGGAGTACGGATCCGGCCGCGATCGGCAGCAGCCGGGCGATCGACTTCAGCAGGGTCGACTTGCCGCAGGCGTTGGGGCCGACGAGGGCGGTGATCTTCCCCTTCTCGATCCGCAGCGACAGTCCGTCGATGACCCGGGCGTCGCCGTATCCGGCGCTGATGTCGAGGGCCTCGACGGCGTGCGCCGGCGCGGAGGTGGTGGCGGTCTGTGGGTTCACTGGGTGGCTCCCGGTCCGCGCCGAAGAATCAGCCAGACGAAGTAGGGCGCTCCGAGCAGCGCGGTGAGGACCCCGGTGGGTACCGGGCTGATGACGGGGGCGTGCCGGGCGAGGACGTCGGCGGCGAGGACGACGACGGCGCCGATGGGCGGGGCGAGCGCGATGGCCCGCTCCTCGCCGACCAGCCGCTGGGCGATCGGTCCGCTGATCAGGGAGACGAAGCCGATGGGGCCCACGACGCTGGTGGCGAGGGCCGCCGCGGCGGCGCCGACCAGCAGGACGCCGACCCGGGTCCTGGCGACCTTGGCGCCCAGGCCGGTGGCGAGCTGGTCCCCGAGGGTCAGTCCGCCCAGCGGCCGGTGCAGCAGGACGGCGGCACCGGCGCAGACGGCGAGCCCGACGGCGAGAGTGCTGACGCCCTCCCAGTCGGCGGCGGCGACGCTGCCGATCATCCACCGGGCGGCGATAGCCATGCTCTGCTCGTCGGCGAGGGTGAACAGGTAGTTGGTGTACGCGGTGCAGACCCCGCTCAGTCCGATGCCGACGAGGACCAGTCGATAGGTGTCGACACCGCCGCGATAGCTCAGGAGATAGACCGCGGCGAGCAGGACGACGGATCCGGTGACGGCGGCGACCGGCGCGCCCAGCGCGAAGGCGCCGGGGGCGTACAGCAGAACGGTGGTGGCTCCCGCCGCGGCGCCCGCCGAGATACCGACGATGTCCGGCGTGGCCAGGGGGTTGCGGATGAGTCGCTGGTAGATCGCTCCGGCGAGGCCGAAGAGCGCTCCGGCGAGCAGGGCGGCCAGGGCGCGCGGCACCCGCAGCTGGAAGATCATGTAGTCGGCGAGTCCGGTCCGAAGGCCGAAGGCCGCGGGCAGGACGTCGGCGGGGTCGACCCGGCCGATGCCGCCGAGCAGCACGGACGCGGTGAGCAGGGCGCCCAGCAGGACCGCGAGTACGGTCGCGACGACGGCGGCCCGGCGGTTGCGCCGTCTGCGCCCGGCCCGCAGCAGGGCGGCGGTCCGGTCGGCGGTGAGGGCCGGTTCGGGCCGCTTGGTGAGTACGGTCGCCATCACATTCGCACCAGGTTCCGGCGGCGGGCCAGCCAGACGAAGAAGGGGGTGCCGACGGCTGCCGTCATCACACCGACCTGGATCTCGCCGTGGTCGATGACGAGCCGTCCCGCGATGTCGGCGCCGGTGAGGAGTACCGCGCCGACAGCCATGGAGAGCGGCAGCGACCAGCGGTGGTCGGGTCCGATCAGCATCCGGGCGCAGTGGGCCGCGACCAGTCCGACGAAGGCGACGGGGCCGACGGCGGCGGTGGCGGCGGCGCAGAGCAGGACCGCCACGGCGGCGGAGGCGAGCCTGGCCCGTTCGACCCGGACGCCGAGTCCGCGGGCGGTGTCGTCGCCCAGGCTCAGGATGTTGAGGGTCCGGCCGAGGAAGAGGGCCAGGACCAGGGCGACGCCGACGAAGGGCAGTACGTCGTCGAGGATCTTGCCCCGCCCGGTGAGCTGGCCGATGGACCAGAACCGCAGATGGGCGTAGACGGCGGGGTCGCGAATGACCATCAGGGTGATCAGGGACGACATCACGGCACCGAGGGCGACTCCGGCGAGGACGAGTCCGATCGTCGAACTGCCCGCGTTGGTACGGGTGCCGATGAGATACACCAGGACGGCGACGACTCCGGAGCCGACGAGGGCCAGCCAGAAGTAGCCCTGGACCCCGGTGACACCGAGGAACATGATGCCGAGGACGACGAACATGGCCGCGCCCTGCTCGATCCCGAGGATCCCGGGGTCGGCGAGCGGATTCATGGTCAGGGCCTGCATCACCAGCCCGGAGGCGCCGAGCGCGGCGCCGACCAGCAGCCCCAGCAGGGTCCTGGGGATGCGTTCGGTCCACAGGACCTGGGCGTTGTAGGACTGGTCGCCGTGGTCGAACAGGATCCGGACGATCTCGGTCGCGGAGATGTCCCGGGCTCCGAGTCCGATCCCGGCGATCAGGGTGGCCGCGACCGCGGCTACGGCGAGTGCGGTGACGGCGGCGCCTCGGGAGAGGCGGGTCCTTGCCGGTGGCGGATGCGCTGTCACCGGCGGGGACGGGGATCTCATGGGTGGCTCGGCTCCTCGTTCTGCGAATCGAAGGTTAGGCTACCCTTACTTCGCGCACGGCGATCCAAGCCGGAGGCGGATGACTCACACTCAGGGGTCGGTCGAAGGGCCCCGCGATCTGGGGGGCCGGAATGACGCAGGGCATCACCGCACGGGCGGTACGGGGGCCACGGACCGGGCAGCGGTCACCCGCCGCGCGGCGGCGGGACCCCGGGCCGGTGGACGACGAGTTCATCACCGTGGGCGGGCACCCCACCCATGTCCACGACTATCACCAGTTCCTCCATGTCCCGGTGGGGCGAATCGTCGTCACGGTCACGGTCACGGCGCTCGGTACGGAGTACGAGGTGACGCCGTCGACGGGGTTGTGGCTGCCCGCGGGCCTTCCGCACAGCGCCCGGTTCGACCCGGACGCGCTGGTGGTGAGCGAGACCTTCGACAGCGGCCGGTACCGGCTGCCCTACCGGGGCGCGACGGCGGTGGCCGTGAGCACGGCCCGGCGGCGGGCGCTGCTGGCCCGGATGCGGGAGCACGGCTCGGCACCCGATGACGACGCGCTCTTCGCCGAGCTGACGACGGGCCCCGCGGACCGGCTGCCGCTGCCGTGCCCCACCAGCGACCCGGCGCGGGCGGTGGCGGACGGGCTGCTGCGGCGCCCCGACGATCCGCGGACGGCCGACGAGTGGGCCCGGGCGCTCTACACCAGTTCGACGACGCTGCGGAGGGCGTTCCGTTCGGAGACCGGGATCGCGTTCTCGGAGTGGCGTACCCGGCTCCGGCTGAACCGGTCGCTGGAGCTGCTGGCGGAGGGGCAGTTGGTGGGTACGGTCGCGTCCCGGGTCGGTTTCGTCAGCACCAACGGCTACATCCTGGCGTTCCGCAAGCACTTCGGCCGCACGCCCGGCGCGTACGCCCGCACATCGGGCGAGCGGACGGCTGCGTAGCCGGGGGGGTACGACCCGAATCCGCGTCCGCCTCGGGTGAAGTCCCCCGGCCCGGGGCGGCTTCCGGCCAGGCACCGGTGTCCGGCGGGCGGATGAACCGGCCTTCGGCGTACGGACCACCGCGCCCCGCCTTCGGCGGCCCGGCCCCTCAGCCGTCGGGGCGACCGCCGTCCCGGTGGCGGACGGCGGTCCGGCCGGGCCCGTACCGCCATCCGCCACCGGGACGGTGCCGCCCGCCGCGCCGTTGGACACCGCGCCCGCGCGGCGGCCGGGCCGGCCGGGTCGGGAGCCGGTCGCCCCCGTGGTCACCGAAGGGTGCCCAGGTAACGGAAAAGTGCGTTCTTCCGCCGCATCCGGCGCTCTCCTATGGTGACCAGGTATCCATCAGTGACCAGAAGGCGGCACACCCCGCCTCCAGGGATGTGTCATGCCTATTTCAAGGAGCGCCATGGCTGTCACCCTCGTCAACCCGGACGGGCTGCCCACCGTCGACGTCTACCGGCAGGTGGCGATCACCTCCGGTACCCGGCTGGTCCTCGTCGCCGGACAGGTCGCCCATGACGCCGACGGGAAGACGGTCGGCCGGGACGATCTGACCGCCCAGGTCGAGCGGGCCTATCTCAATGTCGGGATCGCCCTCGCGGCGGCGGGCGGCTCCTTCGCGGACGTCGCCCGGCTCACCTTCTACGTCGTCGGCTGGAGCGTCGACCGGATGCCCGAACTCCTGGCCGGGATCGACCGGGCGGCCGAGGCTCTGGGCGAGCGCCCGTACCCGCCCGCCTCCCTGATCGGCGTCCAGGCGCTCGCGACCCCCGAACTGCTGGTCGAGATCGAGGCGACCGCCGTTCTCGACTGACCGGCACCCGACGCCCCGGCCGGTCCCGGCGCCCCCCGGGCCCGGCCGGGGCGTACCGTCAGCGCCCCGGACGCGGAGCGCGGCCGGAGCCCTGGGAGAACACCGCCCGGAACGCGCCCGGGACCCGATGGCGGCGGCGGAAGGCCGCGCGTGCCCGGGCCGGGTCAGCCGGTTACGGGTCGGCGAACCGGGACCGCCACCGGCTACCCCGTGTTACCGTTGGGCCCGCGACGGCGTTCCGGCCGACCGCGCGGGACCGAGAGGGAGGTGAGTCGATGACTGTCATCGAGGCCGCTGTCATGAACAGCGCCCGGACCAGCATCCTCATCCCCCGGGCCGCGGTCTGATCCCACGCCTCCCCGCTCCCCCGTGCTCCGGTACGGGTCCGCGGCGCGGTGACGTCGTGTGCGGACTCACCCGGCCCCTTTCCCAAGGGTCTTCACGTTGTCTGATTCCTCTGCCGCCTCGTCGGCTTCCTCGTCGTCGCCGTCCGGCGACGCCGATCCCGTGACCGAGGCGTTCTTCGCCCTGCACCACGAACTGCCCCGGCAGGGGCCCGGCTCCGACGCCACCACCCGGCGGCTGCTGGAGCTGGCCGGGCCGCTGCCCGGCCGTCCCCGGATCCTCGACGCGGGCTGCGGCCCCGGCCGTTCGGCGCTGCTCCTGGCCGAGGCCACCGGCGGCCGGGTCGTCGCGGTCGATCTGCACCGTCCCTTCCTGCGCGAGCTGGCGGGGGAGGCCGCCCGGCGCGGCATGGCCGACCGGATCACCACCGTCCACCGGTCGATGGTGGAACTCCCCTTCCCGGACGGCTCGTTCGATCTGATCTGGGCCGAGGGCTCGGCCTACACCGTCGGCTTCGACACCGCCCTGCGCGCCTGGCGGCGGCTGCTCGCCCCCGGGGGCGTACTCGTCGTCACCGAGGCCGAGTGGACCGTACCCGACCCCGCCCCCGGCGCCCGCGCCTTCTGGGACCCGGTCTATCCGCTGCGCGACCGGGCGGCGAACGTCCGCGCCGCCCGCGCGGCCGGCTACCGGAACACCGCCCGGATCCAGCTGCCCGAGTCCGACTGGTGGGACGAGTACTACACACCCCTCGCCCGGCGCGCCGCCGCCGCCGATCCGGAGCTGCCCGGTATGACCGAGGCCCTCGCCGCGACGCGCGGGGAGATCGCCGTACGCCGGGCCCACGGCACCGACTACCACTACGCGAGCTATGTCCTGCGCCCCGAACCCGAGAACGGAACACCCGCCATGACCGACTGGACCACCCGTCCGGAGACCGCCGGTGACATCGCCGCCGTACGCGAGATCAATCTCGCCGCCTTCCCCACCCCGGCCGAGGCCGATCTGGTGGACGCGCTGCGGGCCGACCCCGGGGCGTGGATCGACGGGCTCTCGCTGCTGGCGACCGGCCCCGACGGCCGGGCCGCGGGCTTCGCCCTGCTGACCCGCTGCCTGGTCGGTACCGAACCCGCCCTCGCCCTCGCGCCCTGCGCGGTCCTCCCCGACTTCCAGCGGCAGGGCGCCGGGGGCGCCGCGATCCGGGCCGCCCTGGACGCCGCGCGCGCCCTCGGCGAGCAGACCGTGGTCGTACTCGGCCACCCCGGCTACTACCCCCGGTTCGGCTTCGTCCCCGCCTCCCGGTTCGGGATCACCGCCCCGTTCGACGTACCGGACGAGGCGTTCATGGCGCTGACGCTCGAATCCGGCCGCCCCGCGCCGACCGGCACCGTCGGCTATCCGGCCGCCTTCGGCATCTGATCCGCCGGACGCGGCCGGGAGCGGTACGACGACGGCCGGGCCCGGGGTGTACGCCCCGGGCCCGGCCCCTTACGGCGCTCGGCGCTCGGCCGCCCGGGCGGCGGAACCCCGGCGTGCGGGCGTACTCCGCCGCCGCGATGATTTCCGGCGGCCGGGCGGGTCCATCCTCCTGAGGGGCCCGTCCGGACGTCGGGCGGGTCCGGAGACCGCGCGGCGGCCACCGCGCCCGGAACCAGGAGCGAATGCCATGCCCCGGATCATCCCGAACCTCTGGTTCGACACCCAGGGGAAGGAAGCGGCGGAGTTCTACTGTTCGGTCTTCCCCCGCTCCCGTATCACCCGGGTCACCCACTACGGGGAGGCCGGACCCCGTGCCGCGGGCACCGTACTCACCGTGGACTTCGAACTCGACGGCGAGCGGTTCACCGCCATCAACGGCGGACCCGAGTTCACCTTCGACGAGGCCGTCTCCCTGCTGATCGAGTGCGAGGACCAGGCGGAGGTGGACTACTTCTGGGCGGCGCTGACCGCCGACGGCGGCCAGGAGGGGCCGTGCGGCTGGCTGAAGGACAAGTACGGGCTCTCCTGGCAGGTGGTGCCGCGCGGGATGGACGAACTGCTCGACGATCCCGACCCGGCCAGGCGGGACCGCGGCATGCGGGCGATGCTCGCCATGGGCAAGCTCGACCTGGCGGCGCTCCTGGCCGCGGCGGACGGCCGGGACTGAGCCCGCCCGCTCCGGCGGCCCGCGCGCCGGACAGCGGATACCGGCCACCGGGCGCCGGTGCGTAGACCGGGTGAGTACGGGTACTCAGGCGGCGTCCCGCGCGAGACCCGAGAGTGGACCGCGTACCGCGACGACAGGAGCCCCCAGCCGTGCCCGCAGCCCGACCGATCCGCCGCCGGATCGCCACCACCGCCCTGGCGGCCGTCTCGACGGCCGTCGCCCTCACCGTCCTGACCGGCTGCGGCTCCCTGTTCGACGAGGCGGTCTGCGGCGGCGGCGAGTACCCGGTCCTGGCCGTCGGCGACCACGGCTCGGCCTGCGTCCCGGACGGCGAGGAACCGGACGAGGGCTGGGCCCGCTACCCCGAGGGGAAGGTCCCCCGCCACGTCGACGACCGGTGGGACGTCTACTGGCGGACCCGGACGCTCGACGAGAACGGCGACGTCGTGGAGCTGCCGTCACTGTGACCCGGACGGCTCCCGGGCCCGTCGGCACACCTCCGTGGGACGCCGGGCCGGTCCGGCCCCCTCAGCCGCCGCGTCCGAGGGCGGAGATGTCGACGGTTCCCCCGCCGTCCCGCGCGGCGAACCCGGCGATCAGCCGGTACGCGGCGTCGGCCGCCGGGAGCGGCGTACCGGCCGCGGAGACCGCGAGAGCCAGGTCCTTGGCGAGCGCCGCGACCGTGAAGTCGGCCGCCGCGTAGGCGTCGGGGTCGTCCCGGTCCAGCCGGGGCCGCTTGGCCGCGACCAGCGGGCCCGTGACTCCGCCCTGGAGGACGTCGAGGACGTCCGCGCGGGCCACGCCCAGCGCCTCGCCGAGCCGGACCGCGTCGTGCAGCGCCGCGACGGCCGCGCCGAGCCCCAGATTGGCGACGAGTTTCAGGGCGGACGCCGCCCCGACCGGCCCGGCGTGGCGGCGTGTCCCGGCGTGGGACCAGGCCGTGAGCACGGGCTCGGCGTCCCGTACGTCGGCCTCGGCGCCGCCGGTGAGTACGGTCAGGGTCCCCGCCCGCGCGGCCGGGACCGAGCCGATGACGGGCGCCTCCGCATACCGCAGTCCGGCCCCGGTCACCCGGGCGGCCAGTTCGCGTGACTCGTCGGGCGCGAGGGTGGTCGCGTTGATCACCAGGGCACCGGGCCGGGCGCCCTCGGCGACTCCGTCCGGACCGAGAAGAACCGCTTCGGCGGCCGGTCCGTCGAAGACCGCGACCACGATCGCGTCGGCTCCGGCCGCCGCTGCCGCCGGGGTGGCGGCCGGTACGGCGAGGATGCCCGGGGCGCGGGGCGTACGGTTCCACACCGCCGGCACGTCTCCGGCGGCGGCGAGGGCCGCCGCGAAGGCGGCCCCCATCCGGCCCAGCCCGCAGACGGCGGTCCTCATCCGTCCGACCGCCCGGTCAGGGCCAGCGCCTCGACCTCCATCAGGACGTCCGGCCGGAACAGTCCGGCGACCCGGACCGCCGAGCTGGCCGGTGGGCGGGCGGTGTCCACATGGGCGTCTCGGGCCGCGCGCAGGGCGGGCAGCTGGCCGATGTCGGTGACGAAGTAGGTGAGTTTGACGACGTCGTCGAAGGTCGCCCCGGCCGCCGCGAGACAGCGGCCCAGATTCTCGAAGATCCGGCGGGCCTGGGCGTCCGGGTCGTCAGCGCCGACGAGTTCGCCGTTCTCGTCCAGGGCGACCTGGCCGGAGATCACGACCAGCCGTCCGGTGCCGGTGACGACCTGGGAGTAGCCGTTGCCGGGGGCGACGCCCTCAGGGGCCGCTATATGGGTGAGTTCGGTGCTGTTCACACCGTGATCCTCGGTCAACTCCGGCCATCGCACCAGCGCATATCATGCAGGGGAGCCATGCGGTTCACGCATGGTTCGTTAGGGTGGCGGCCATGGACGTCGTCAGCCTGGCCTCGTTCCGGGAGGTGTGCGCCCGGGGGTCGATCAGCGCCGCCGCGCAGCGGCTCGGCTATACCCAGTCCGCCGTCTCCCGGCAGATCGCGGCGCTGGAGGCGCGGTTCGAAGCGCCCCTGCTCGAACGGCACGCCCGCGGGGTGCGGACCACCCCCGCGGGTGAGGCGCTGCTGCGGCACGCCACCGCGATCCTGCGCCGGGTGGAGCGCGCCGAGCAGGACGTCGCCGCGTCCCGGGAGGCGCCGGTGACCACGGTCAGAGTGGGGGCCGTGCCGAGCGCGGCGGCGGGGCTGCTGCCCCGGGCGCTCGGTCTGTTCGCGGCTCGTGAGCCCCGGGCGCGGGCGGTCTTCACCGAGGACGTCACGCCCCGGCTGCTGCCGGGGTTGCTGGACGGCGAGTCGGACGTGGTGGTGGTCACGGACTATCCGCCGGGGATCCCGGCCCGGCCCGATCTGAGCCTGACCCATCTGCTGGACGATCCGCTGGTGTGCGTACTGCCTGCGGGTCACCGGCTGGCGGGGCGGGCCGAGCTGGATCTCGTGGAGTTGCGGGACGAGATCTGGGTGGAGGACTACGACGGCTCGGCCTCGGCGCTCACCCTGGCCTGCGCGAGGGCCGGGTTCACACCCGCGATCGGGGTCGAGTGCGGCAGCTGGCTGGGCAAGCAGGCGTTCGTCGCGGCCGGTCAGGGGGTGATGCTGGCGCCCCGGCTGCTGGTGCCCGCCCTCCGGCCGGGCCTGGCCGCGAGCGCGCTGACCCGGGCGCCGTACCGCCGGGTCTATGCCGCCGTACGCCGCCTCCCCCGCCCGGCGGCGGGTACGGACACCTTCGTGGCGGCGCTGGCGGAGGCGGCGGCGGAGCTGTGACGGCCGGTCACGATCCGGGCCGTACGGGGCAGTCGCCACCCCGTGCGGCCCGGCGCCGGCTGATCCCGGGACGGGTACCGGCGGGGTCGGCGCGCCTTGCGGTGGAGGGCGCGGAGGAGGCCCGGACCGGTCAGGGCCACCCGGGGCAGGGCGGGGAGTCCGGCGTCACGGGCGCGTCCGGCGCGGCGCCGGCGGGCGGATTTCCGATGGTGATCCCGAATCCGCGGACGGTGCCGTAGAGCCCGGCACGGGTGCCGGCCCGCCCTTCGTCGCCGGGCCGGACCACGGTGTCATCGTGCCCGCCAGGGGTGGCGGTGCGACGGGAACGGGCGGGACGAGTCCGCGCGCGGCCCGCCGGTCCTTCTCCGGACACCGGGAGCCACGCCGGGGGGCGGGGCGCGGACCCGGGCGGGCGCTCGGTACGGCGCGGACGGCGGCGGCCGGGGACGCGGTGGACACGAGCCGCCGGGTCCGCGATGTCAGTGGCCGTCCGCGGCCTCCGCGAGGATCGCCTCCGCCGCCGCGGCCCAGGGCTTGCTGCGGGTCAGGGCCTCGCGCAGCTCCGCCACCCGCCGGAAGGCGTTCTCACGGTCCCTCAGGACCCGTTCGACGGCCCGCGCCCAGGTCTCGGTGTCGGCGTCGTGGTCGCCGGTGACGGGGACCACGAACCGTCCGGCCGTCTGCGGCTCCACCGTCTCGCGCAGCAGTTCGCCGAGGCCGCTCTCGCCGCTGACCAGGACGGGGACGCCACGGGCGATCGCCTCCACGCCGACCAGTCCGAACCCTTCGGTACGGGAGGGCATCAGGACCAGGCTCGCCGCGTCCAGATCGTGGGCGATCGCCTCCTCCTCGGCCGTGTACTCGCGGACGGTCACATTCATCATCGTCGATCCGGACCAGGCGCTGATCTCGGCCTGCTGGTCCTCCGAGGTGCCGGGCGGGGCGCCCCGGACCACCAGCCGGACCCGCCCCGACTGGTCGTCGCGAACCCAGCGGTCGACCCGGCCGCAGGCGGCCGCGGCCAGCCGGACGCCCTTGAGTTCGGCGTCGTCGGTCCGGCCGAGGAGCAGGACCCGCCAGGTCGAGCCGCCGGGCGGGGTGCGGGGCCCGTCGGCCCGGGTTCCGCCGTCGAAGCCGGGGTCGAGCCGGAGCGGGGGCCGGGGGACGGTGGTGAACTCGGCCTGGTACTGGTCGTGCAGCCGGGGGCCGACGGCGACGACCCGGTGGGCACCGCTGCCCAGTTGGCGTTCGATACCGGTCCGTTCGGCCGCGCGGCGGCCCGCGTCGACGTCACGGCCCCGCTTGTGCCATTCGATCTCGTCCGGTGCCATATGGACGATGTGCAGCCGCCGGGCGTTGGGAAAGAAGTCCAGGGTGAGCCGCTGGGCGGCGGGGCCGGTGATCCGGCCGTGGCCGACGATCAGGTCGGGGACGGTGCCTTCCGGCAGTTCGGGGCGGGCCGCGAGCCGCAGATCGTCGGAGCCGCCCGGGACCCGGCGGGCCGGGAGGAGGACGACACCCGCCTGGTCGGCCTGCTCGCGCTCGGCGGGGGTGACGTCGAGGACGACGCAGTAGACCTCGGCGCCGGAGGCCCGCAGGGCCCGGCAGAGCTCGCGGTTGAAGGTGCTGAGGCCGCCGTGCGACGAGGACCACTCGGTCGCCACGGCGAGGACGACGGGCGTCGCGGGTACCGGTTCGGGGGTGGTGCCGTCGGCCGCCGGGACGGCCGGGGGACCGGCCAAGGGGGCGGACGAACCGCCGCCCGGCGGGAGTCCCAGCACCTCCTGGGCGGAGCAGACCGCTTCGTACAGATCGACCTCCCGCTCCTCGCGCAGGCGCCGGGGGGCGGCGGGGTCGGGCCGCAGCAGATACTCCATCATCTGTCCGGTGACGCTCAGGGCCTCCAGTTCGGCGGCGGCGCGGGCCAGCAGGTCCCCCGCCCGGCCCGGGTCGCCGTCCAGCAGCCGGGCCATGGCCCAGTTGTAGGTGCTCAGGGCCCGGTCGATGGGGTGGGAGGCCAGGTCGTGGGCGCGTCCGCCCCAGGTCAGCGCCTCGGGCACATCGCCCGCGACCAGGGAGAGATAGAGCACGCTGTTGGCCTGCTCCCAGTCCGGGATCAGCTCGAAGGCGAGCCGGAAGTGGCGGAGGGCGCCGTCGCGGTCGGCGGCGGCGTAGCGGTCGTACGCGGTGGACACATGGTTGTCCGCCAGGTCGCGGCGGAGCCGTCCGGTGGCCCGGGCCAGCCACTGGTCGGCGGGCCTGCTGCGGAGCGGGATCCGGACCCGGTCGGCGGTGAGCTGGCCGCCCGCGCCCTCGATCCGCGCCAGGGCCTCGGCGTACTCGGGCCGCTCGGTCAGCTCGACGTCCTCGTGGTCTGCGGCGTACAGCCACCGCTCGACGGTGAGCTCGCCGAAGCCGCACCGTACGGAGGTCAGATCGAGGGCGCGGGGCTCCCCGGCGCGCAGGATCGCGGAGTGCGCCATATCGACGGTGGGGGTGGCGTCGGGGCCCTGGTCCGGCAGGTTCTCCAGGGCGGCGAAGTTGCGTTCCACGTCGTCCGCGGACATCGCGGGGCAGCAGGTCGGCAGGATCCGCAGCGGGCCCGGGTCGGAGAAGGAGTGCAGCAGTTTCAGGATCCGGTTGACGAGCAGGGCGCGCAGCCCGCCGCGTGAGGTGATCTGCGCGTGCTGGGGGTGCGGGGAGGCCGGGAGGCGTCCGGCGGTCCAGGCGCGGGCGTAGATCTCGTCGAGGAGTTCGGTCTCCACGGCGAAGTCGATGACCTCGGTGTCGGCCAGGATGCCGTCGGCCACCAGCCGGGCCCGGCAGCTGTCGTAGACGGACCGGGTGATCTGCGGCGGGCCGCCGAGGACATGGGCGAACCAGACGTCGTCGGCGGTGCCGTCGCCGAGGGCGGAGGTGAGGATGTTGAAGGCGACGAGCTGTTGGGTGTCCATCGCCCGGACGGCGCGGATCAGGGGCCGTTCCATCAGGTCGCGGCCGGTCTCCAGCTGGGACCTGATGGCCTCGACGACCTCGGCCGTCAGCTGGAGGGAGTCGGTCAGGCCGCGCTGCCAGCGGGCGAAGATCTCATGGCAGTAGAGCTGGATCTCGTACGGATTGCCACCGGTGAGATGCATCAGTTCGGCGGCCATCGGCGCGGGCGCCAGGGCGGTGGGCAGTCCGATCGCCCGCAGCGGGCGGACCACGCAGTCGTAGACCTCCTCGTGGGTGGTGAACCGCCGGACCTCGATCTCCTTGAACTGCCGGAGGATCTGGGCGTGGACGTCGCGGATCTGGTCGATCAGACCGGATGTCCCGGCCAGGACGAGGACGAGTCCGTCGACCCGGCTGGTGAGGAAGCGCAGGGCGGAGAGGACGCGGGCGTCGGCCGCCATCACCTGGGCCTCGTCGACGAGGAGGACCAGGGGGTGGCCGAGGAGTCCGACGATCCGGGCGAGATCGGCGCGGAGCGCGGCCTCCGGTACGGGTCCGGTGGGTCCGGCGAGGGCGACGGCCTCCGGGAACTGCCAGGGGTCGCCGGGCTCGGGGACGGCCCCGTGCATCACCCGCCGGACCGCGGGCAGGTCGAACGGCGCGGTGCCGTCCGGTGCCGTGAGTGCGTCGGCGACGGCGACGGCGGTCTCCTCGTAGAGCTTGCGGAAGAAGGCGACGGGTTCGCCGTCGCCGTCGAGGAGTTCGATCCGTACGGTGGTGCGGCCGTCCTCGCGGGCCATCCGGTCGATGGCGTTGAGCAGGCTCGTCTTGCCCGCGGCGCGCTGCCCGTGCAGCACCACGCAGACCGAGGGTCTGCCGACCCCGGCCTGGGCCAGCTGGTAGCGGACGGTCGCCGTCTCCGCGCCCCGCCCGGCGAAGTGCGCGGCGTCGCGCACCGGGTTGCGGAAGTCGTACGGATTGCTCAGCCGGCTGATGTCCACGGGCCCCCTCACGTCGGAGCCCCGATCGTACGGTCCCCCGGCGGGGCCGTTCCAACCGCCCGGCCCGGCGTGGGGCGGGCCGGGCGACGGACGGTCAGAGTGTGAGGGCGGTCAGCTTCTTGCCGCCGCTCAGGGCGTAGACGACACCGTCGGCGACCAGGGGGTCGTCCACCTCGCCGCCGAGGTCGGCCTGCCACAGCGGGGCGCCGGACGCTTCGTCGAATCCGCGCAGCCGGGAGTCGCCGCCGGTGACGACGACCCCGTTCACCACGGCGACCCGGCCCACGCCGCCCACGTCCGCCCGCCAGCGTTTCGTGCCGGTGCGGGCGTCGACGGCGTGCAGCCCGTCGGGGGCGCCGAAGTAGGCGGTGTTCCCGGCGACGGTGACCGGGCCCGCGACCCCGGGGCTCTTCATCCGGTACGTCCACCGGTAGGTGCCGTCGGCCGCGGCGAAGGCCATCAGTCCGACGTCCCAGGTACTGACGATCAGGGTGTCGCCGTGGACGGCCGGATGGGCGTGGGTGCCGTCGTACGTGCCGCCGCTCCACAGCGTTCGGCCGGTGCGGGCGCCGACGGCCCGGACGAACGCGGGTTTGTCCGTGCTCTCCCCCTCCGTGACGAAGATCCGGCCGCGGGCGGCGGCGCAGGGGAAGGCGGAGGCCGGGCCGAAGCGGTAGGACCACCGTTTCGTTCCGGTCGCCGCGTTGAGCCCGTACAGCACGCCGTTGAAGCAGTTGACGAAGACCCCGCCGTCGCTGACGGCGGCCTCCGAATTGACACCCGCTTCGGCTGTGAAGGTCCATTTGCGGCGGGCGGTCGTGCCGTCGATGGCGTGCAGGGCGCGGCCGAGCTGTGCCCCGATGTAGACGACGCCGTCGGCGGCCACGGGACGGGGCAGCACGCTGTTGCCGCCGGTCTCGAAGATGCCGATCGGGCTGCCGGTCGACGCGGCGGTGGGGACCAGCCGGCCGAGGGCACCCGCGACCCAGAGGGTCCCGCCGACCAGGACCGGCGCGTGGTGGGCGCCCTCGTCGTAGCTGGTGTCCCATTTGTACGTCGGCGTCCGGCGCCCGGGCCCCCGGCGGGGGTTCGGCCGTCCGGCCGGGGCGGGGCGTCCGGCCGCGCTCGCCGGCGCGGAGCGGGACGCCGATGCCGGTACCGAGCCGGACGGGGAAGGGGAGGCCGAAGTGGAGGGGGAGGCGGACGGGCGCGCCGACCGGGTCGGGCCGGTGCCCGGGGCGGGTCCGGCCGCGGCCCCGTTCCCGGCGGTCCGTCTCCCGCCGGCCAGCAGCCGCCAGGAGACTCCGCCCGCGCCGCCGAGGGCGAGGGCACCGGCCGCCGCGATCAGGGCCCGCCGCGCGGTGGGCGAGCCGCGCCCGGCCGGGGTCCGGGGCGCCACGAGGGCCGTGAGCGCGCCGTCGGCGGCGCCGGGCGGGACGGCCGTGTTGTGGGCCAGGGCGATCCGGGCGCCGAAGTTGCGGTTGCGCTGCTGCGGGGCGGGCCGGCCGCGGGCGGTGAGTCTGCGGTGGGTCTCCCGGTAGACGGTCTCCATGTCGAGCTGTGCCGGGCCGTCCTCGACTCCGGTGGCGAGTACGGTGATCAGTTCGCCGGTGAAGGCGGTGTACGGCTCACCGGGCGGGGCGAGGGCCTTCACGGTCTCGGCGGTGGCCGTCAGCAGGAACGTCCCCTCGATCAGGGCGTGGTCGGCGATCCGGCTGCCGAGCGGTGCCGAGGCCATCTCGCCCGACATCGCCAGACCGCTGTAGCAGCAGTCGAGGACGACGACCTTGCGGCGGGCGGTGACCCGGGCGTCGAGGACGGCCCGGCGGACGTACTCGTACCGCAGCCCCGTGTCGGGCCGGTCGGGGCGGGTGCCGGGCAGGGTGAGGACGAGTTCGTTGTTGTGCCGGTCGATCAGCCCGTGGCCCGCGTAGTAGACGAGGAGCGTGTCGGTGGCCGCCCCGGCGGCCTCCTCCAGGGCGTCGATGACGGTCCGGGCGTCGGCGGGCTGCGGCAGCAGGGTGCGATGGGCCGCCGGGAGCCCCCAGACCCGGGGGTGGCCGAGGACTTCGGAGAGCGCGGCCGTACTGCGTTCCACGGCGGGGAGCCGGGGCAGATGGCGGTAGTCGTGGGTGCCGACGAGGACGGCCCGGGAGGCGGCCGGATCGGAGACGGCGGCCGTCGTCACGGTCGGTCCGGCCTTCCGTCCGCGCCGTCGGGCGTATCCGGCACATCGGGGGCGCCGGATGCGCCGGGCGCGGCCGTGGCGTCGTCCCGGGCGGAGGTGTCCGGCTCCCCGCCGCCGGTTCCGGCGGTCAGGGCGCGGGTGATCCGTTCGACGGTCTCCGGGGAACCGTCGTGGACCTCGACCACCACGCCGTCGCGTTCGATCCGGACCCCGGGGGATCGTTCGCCCCGGGTGGCCCGCCAGTTGGCGACGGCGACCACCAGGGCGCTCAGGGCCAGCGTATGACCGAGGACGGCGCTGACGACCTCGAAGGCGCCGCCCATCTCGCCGCGCCCGGGCGGCGCGGGCCGGAGGGTCAGCCGGGCGGTGGTCTTCAGGTCCGGGTCCAAGGAGAGCCAGCGGAAGAGTTCCAGCGGATCCCCGGCTCCGCCGTGCCCGTCGTCGACCGTGACCGATACCCGCATCAGCGTCCCCCGCTTCCGTGTACCCCGAAAGTCCCCGCCCGAGCCCCGGCATCGTATCCCCGGAGGTCCGGGCGGGGAGCGGGAAACGGCGGGTTGCCGGGGCCGTCCGCCGGGCCGGTCAGGCTTCGATGGTGACGTCGACGGGGTTCATCCCGCCGTCGTGCCGGACGACCGCCCAGTAGCCGTCCATCAGATGGGTGCCGCTCATGTCCTCGTAGTGGAGTTCGAGTTCGACGGCGCTGGTGATCGCGAGAGTCGTGGGGGCCGTGTCGCGGAGGAACGCGGCCCGCTCCCCGGGCGGTTCGTCGCCCGTCGCGCCCCACTCCCACAGAAAGCCGGTGGACCGGTCCCGGACGGTGTCGAAGCCGGCGAGCAGGGCCCGGAGCCGGGGCAGGAGGGCGGCGAACCCCTCACGGTCGAGGGCCGGTTCGGCGGAGATCTCGCGGTAGCCGGAGTCCAGGGTGATGTGCAGGTCCCGGCCCGCGGCGCGGACGGTGACCTCGCGCGCGTCGGGGAGCCGGTCGAGGGCGGCGAACCCGGGGTCGTCCGGTACGGGCGCGCCGGGGTTCTGCGGGGTCGGGGCGGTGGACACGGCGGCTCCTTCGGCGGGCGGGCCGCGGGGCGCGGCCGACGACGGCATTCTGTCCCGCCACCCCGCCCCGCCTCACCAGGGGGTTCCGGCTGCCTCGCGAGCGCCCTCGCGGCGCGCGACCGGCACCCCCACCCAGCCGTGTCCCGACACCGGGCGCCGGGCCCGGCCGGGCGCGACCGGCCCCCACCGGCCGTTCGCCCCCTTCGGCGGGGCTTCCGACCGGAACCGCGGGCCGAGGCCCCGGCTCCGGCGACCCGGCCCGTCGTGGCGCGCGGTTCCGCCCCCTTCAGCCGGCGGCACGGGAGCCTCCGGCACCGCCCGAAGCCTCCCGTTCGGCGCTCCCGTGACGGGTCGCCTCGGCACCGGCGTCCCCCCATGGCGGGGACCGCGCGAGGGGCCGTACACCGGGTGAGGCGCGCGGTCGCGGGGCGCGGACAGATCAGAAGCCGACGCGGACGGCCTGGTCGACCCGGGCCACCGACTCCTGGGCGAACCGGCTGTTGCAGAGGCGGCGGATCTCCTCGATGTCCGTATCGGCGGCCCCGGCGGCGCACCGGGGGGAGAGCAGGATCACCTCGTACGAGCGCTCGGACTCGATCACGCCGAACCGGTCGCGGTACTGGCCCCGGCCCTCCTGCGCGGCCAGTCCGGCGGGGAGGCGGCCGGTGATCGTGGTGTCGAGGAAGGCCCGGAACTCGCCCGGGGTGACCTCGGGGCCGCCATCGGGGCGGGCGGTGCCGAAGAAGGGCTGGGTCTCGACGTACCGCGTCTGGGGCGCGCGGGCGACGGGTACGGCTGCGGAGGCCGTGGCGACCGTACCGCCGAGGGAGAGTACGGCGCCGACCGCGAGGGTGGCCGAGGTGGAGACGGGACCGGTGGGGCCGATGAGCCCGATGAGTTTCATGCCCCGCCGACGCGGCGGCGACCGGGGTCACGGGGCGTGAGCCGTACGGCGTCCGGCTGGACGGCCGAGCCGCGACGCGACGCGACCGGCCCCGGGGCCGCAACGCGGTCGCAACGTCACGGTCGGTTCACTGGGCGGCTCACCCGGCGAGCACGGTCTCCCGTCCGTGACCCGCCCGCCCGCCGGCGGACGTCGCCGGGAACGGTGCGGGCCGGTGGCCGCCCACCACCTCCGGGGTGGCCGCCGGGTGGGGCCGGGGTCCCGGAGCGGAGTCGGCGCCGCTCCGGGACCCCGGCCCTCGCTCCGTCACGGGTGGAGGCTGCCGACGACCTCGGCGGTGGCCGCGACGCCCTCGTGGATGGTCGGGGCCATGCTGGTGCCCGCGACGAAGAAGCCGAGCAGGGCGCAGACGAGCGCGTGGGAGAACTTCAGTCCGCCGCTCCGCAGGAAGACCACCGCCAGAACGATCAGAAGCAGCAGTACCGACATCGAGACCACCATCGCCGACTCCTCCACCTTGCCAACTTTTGCGCAAATTGCGGCTTTCGCCGGTCAGTCTGGCGCAGCGGGGGATCCGTTCGGCTCTCCGGCGTGTCCGCCGGACGGGTGGTTGGTGTCCGGGACCGGTTCAGCCGCCGTCCGGCACCCCGCCCGGCCCGGTGTCCCGGCCGGCCTCCCGGGTACGCAGAAACCGTTCGAGGCCCGGCAGGTCGTCGGTGTTGATGTGGTCGACGCCCAGGTCGGCCAGGGCCGTCCACAGGGCGTCGCGGGCCGGGCCGGGTTCGTCGGGTGTGGCCCAGAAGCGGATCCGGCGGCCCTCCCGGTGGGCGGTGTCCACCAGGGCGCGCAGCCGGGCGCGTTCGGCCGCCGGGAAGGGGCCGGTACCCCGCCAGTCGAAGGCGAGGGTCCAGTTGGCGGAGATCAGCGGGGCGAAGGAGGCGGGGGCCGTCGTGCCGAGGTCGTCGAGCCTGCCGTCGTAGAAGGCGTGGCGGCGCCGCTGGGCGGCCATCGGACCGCGGGCGGCCCGGTCGCCGGAGATCACGGCGGTGACCGGGCCGGGCCGGACCCGGCCGTGCGACCAGCGGCTGAACATCGGGTGGTACGTGCGGAGCAGGCGGTCGAGCGCGCGATAGCAGGCCGCCCCGTCGTGCTTGATGTCGATCAGCAGTTGGAAGGGCCGGCGGTGGCCGGGGAAGACCGTGCCGTGGTGGGCCCTGATCCGCTCGGCCAGGGGGTCGAGGTAGAGGGACCGCAGGGTGCGGGCGGGGTCGAGTTCGGCCGGGGTGTGGGCGACCAGCAACTCGCCGTCCACCAGGAAGACATCCGCCTCGGCGCTGGTGAATCCATGGGCGAGGGCGTCGTGGAGGGGCCGGGGGTGCAGATAGTCGTTGTGGGCGTGGGCCCGCCGCAGCGGTCGGACGCCGGGCCCGGGGCGGTGCCGGGCGGGCCCGCCCCCGGCCGCGCGGGCGGCGGGTACGGCGAGGGCCGTGGTGAGGGCGGCGGTGACGGTGGTGGTGAGGGCACGGCGACGGGTGGTCGGCACGGGGGCCTCCGGTACGGCGGGACGGGAGGGACATCCGAGTATCGGCGCGTTCCGGGGCCGCGCGGGAGGGCGCGGGCGGATGTCCGGCGACCCGGTGTCCGGTGTCGTCCGGCCGTCTGCCGGGAGTCCACTGTCCCGTCGGACGCCGGGGGCGGTGGGCCGTACACGCGGCGCCGGGCGGGAGGTACGACCGGCCCACGGCTCCGGACCCGCCGCTCCCCCACCCTCCGTATCGCCGTCAGCCGTCGGCCGGGGGCGCTCCCGGCGCCACCTCGTCCCAGTGGACGGTCCGGTCGCACCACCGGTCCAGCAGCACCTTGTCGTGTCCGACGGCGAGCAGTCCGGCGCCGCTCTCCCGGCGGTACTCCTCGACGACGGCGACCAGCGCGGCCGTGGTCGACGCGTCCAGCATCGCCGTCATCTCGTCGCAGACCAGCCAGCGGGGCCGGAGCGCCAGCGCGCGGGCCAGACAGGCCCGCTGCAACTGGCCGTCGCTGACCTCGTGCGGACGGCGCCGCAGCAGATCGCCGGTGAGGCCGACGGCGGCGGCCAGTTCCCCGGTGCGGTCCGCCGCCTCGGCCCGGCGGCCGGTGGCCCGCAGCGGTTCGGCGATCAGATCGCGCAGGGTGAGCCGGGGGTCGGCGGAGAGCCGGGGCTGCTGGAAGACGACGCCGATCGCGGTCCGCAGGGCGCGCGGCGCGCCGTGCCGCCAGCCGGGGACGGCGGTGCCGTCCACCACGACCCCACCGGACCAGGGGCGGTGCAGGAGGGCCGCCACCCGGGCGAGGGTGGACTTGCCGCAGCCGCTGGGGCCGAGCAGTCCGGCGGACTCGCCGGGGGCCAGGGTGAGGGACGCGTCGCGGACGACCGGCGCGCCCCGTTCGTATCCGGCGGTGACCGAGCGGATCTCAAGCACGGCGGACCTCCTCGGCGGCCGGGACGGCCGGATGGTGGCAGGCGAGCCCGTCGGTGAAGGCGGGCCGGGTGCCGCAGCGGTCGTCGGCCAGGGCGCAGCGGGGGGCGAAGGCGCAGCCCGCGGGGAGGTCGCCCAGTTCGGGCGGGAGTCCGGGGACGGCGGTGAAGGCGCGTTCGGGCAGGGCGTTCAGCAGGCCCCGGGCGTACGGGTGCCGGGGGCCCGGTTCGCCGAAGAAGGTCCGGGCCGCCGTGAGTTCGACGATCCGGCCCGCGTACATCACGGCGATCCGGTCCGCGATCCGTTCGGCGGCCGCGAGATCGTGGGTGATCATCAGCAGGGCGCGGCCCTCGTCGGTGTGGCGGCGCAGTTCGTCTGCGGTCCGGTTCACCAGGTCGCGGTCGAGTCCGGTGGTGGGTTCGTCGGCGAGCAGCAGCGGGGCGTCGCCGATCAGGGCGAGGGCGGTGGCGGCGCGCTGGGCGAGTCCGCCGGAGAGTTCGTGCGGATAGCGGTCGAGGTGGTCGGCGGGGAAGGCGGCGCGCGCGGCGGCGGCGACGGACTCGGCGCGGGCCGCCTTGCGGGTGGCCCCGGTGAGTTCCCGCAGGGTCTCCTCCAGTTGGGCGCCGACGGTCCTGACGGGGGTCAGATGGGCCGCCGGTGACTGCGGTACGAGGCCGACGAGCCGGCCGCGTACGGTCCGGGCCAGGGTGCGTTCGTCGGCGCCGAGGAGTTCGGTCCCGGCGACGGTCGCGGTCCCGGCGGTCTCGGCGTTGCCGGGCAGCAGCCCGAGCAGGGCGGAGGCGAGGACGGACTTGCCGCAGCCGCTCTCGCCGACGAGGGCCAGGCACTCCCCCGCCGCCAGGTCGAAGTTCGCGCCGGTGACGGCGGCGACATGGCGGGCGCCGCGCATCCGGAACCGTACGGAGAGTTCGCGTACGGCGAGAACGGGGCCGGGGCGCCCGGTCTCCGGACGTGTCCGGGGTATGCCGGTGCTCGCGGACGGCTCGGTCACAGCGTCAGCTCCGATCGGCGGCGGGGGTTGATCCGCTCCCGCCAGGCGCCCGCGAGTCCGGCCACCGCGAGGGTGGGGACGATCAGGAAGAGGCCGGGGAAGAGGGTCGGCCACCAGTCACCGGCCAGCAGGGAGCCGCGGGCCGTCTGGATCAGGTTGCCCAGGCTCGCCTGGTGGCTGGGGAGTCCCAGGCCGAGGAAGGAGAGCGCCGATTCGTGCCACATGGCGTGCGGCACCATCAGGACGGCCGCGAGCCCGGCCTGGGGCAGGACCGCGGGGATCAGATGGCGGCTGGTGACCCGCCATCGGGAGGCGCCGCCGGAGATCGCCGCGTCGACGAAGGGGCGGGAGCGGAGCGACAGCACCTCGGAGCGGACGATCCGGGCCGTGGAGAGCCAGTGGGTGATCGCGACGGAGGCGATCACCGGCCAGACGCCGGGCCGGAACATGGCGACGACGAAGATGCCGAGCAGGAGATGCGGTACGGACGAGAAGGTGTCGACGAGCCGCATCACGAGCCGGTCGACCCAGCCGCCGAAGGCCGCGGCGGCGGCGCCGACCAGGGTGCCGACGACGGTGGCGACCAGGGCCGCCACCACCCCGACGAGGAGGGAGATCCGCAGGCCGTAGATACAGCGCAGGAGCAGATCGCGGCCGACGTCGTCGGTGCCGAAGGGGTGGGCGAGGGACGGCGGCTGAAGCTTCCGCGAGAGGTCGACGGCCTGTTCGTCGAGCTGGACGACGGGCGGCACGATCAGTACGGCCAGGACGACGGCGGCGACGATCACCGCCGAGACGGTGACCCGGACGGCGCGGGTGGAGCGGCGGGCGTGTCCCCGGGACCGCCAGACCAGGTCAGCCATCGAAGCCCACTCTCGGGTCGGCGAGTCCGTACAGCAGATCGGAGAGGAGGTTGCCGAGCAGGACGGCGGCGGTGGCCAGCACGGTGAGCGCGGCCAGCAGCGGGAAGTCGACGGCGGTGGCGGCCTCGACGGTGGCGGCGGCGATCCCGGGCCAGCTGAAGACGGTCTCGACCAGCAGGGCGCCGGTGATCAGCTCGGGTACCCGGGAGCCGATCAGGGTGAGCATCGGCAGCATCCCGGAGCGCAGGCCGTGCTGGAGGAGCACGGTCCGTTCGCCGATGCCGCGGGCGCGGGCGCCGCGTACCGGATCTTCTTCGAGGGCGTCGCCGACGCCCTCGCGGACGTAGAGGAAGAACCACGGCATCTGGGAGAGGCCGAGGACGGCGGCGGGCAGTACGAGATGGGTGGCGACCTGGTCGAAGGTGACGGTGTCGCTGCCGGTGTCGGTGAGGCCGCCCGCGGGCAGGACGCCGAGCTGGAGGGCGAAGACCCAGATGACGAGGAGTCCGAGCCAGAACGCGGGGGCCGCTTCGAGGGTGTAGGCGGCGGAGCTGACCGTACGGTCCAGCCAGCCGCCGCGGACCCGGGCGGCGAGTACGCCGAGGACGGTGCCGAGGACGAGGGCGAGGGCGAAGGCGGTGACGGCGAGCAGTACGGACCAGCCGACGCGTTCCCCGATGGCGTCGGCGACCGGCTGGCGCAGTACGGCGGATTCGCCGAGGTCGCCGCGGAGGACGCCGGTGAGCCAGTTCCACCAGCGGCTGACCAGGGGTTCGTCCACGCCGAGGTTGGCCCTGATCCGGTCCAGGTTCTCCTGGGTCGCGGTGAGGCCCGCGGTGCCGGTGTAGGCCTTGACCGGGTCGAACGGGGAGGCCGCGGCGGCCGCGAAGACGCCGAAGGTGACCAGGAGGAGGACCGGGATCGCGAAGAGGGCCCGGCGGCCCGCCATCCGGAGCATCGGGCCCCACGGCGTCCGGCGGCGCCCCGGGTGGGGCGCCGCCTTCGGCCCGGTGGCCCCGGTCAGGGCTCCGGTCACTTCTTCGGGGTCCAGTCCTCGACGTTCCACCAGGGGCCGGAGGCCAGTCCGTGCTCATGGCCCTCGACCTGGGTGCTCGGGCCGTCCCAGGAGTCGTTCACGACATAGAGGTGGTCGATGTGGGTGAGGAAGGTGTAGCCGGGGTTCTTCACCAGCTCGCGCTGGACGGTCTCGTAGGCGGCCTTCCGCTCGGCCTTGTCGCCGCTCTGGCGGCCCTTGACGAGGGCCTGGTCGACGGCCGGGTTGTCGTACCAGCCCATGTTGTTGAAGCCGTCCCCGGCGACGGTCGAGGTCAGCAGGAGGTACTGGTCGAAGTCGGGGTCGCCCGGGGCGCCGCCGCCCGCGAGGACCGCGTCCTGCTTCATCCGCGGCTCGATCACCTCCCACGGCCCGGACTGGGTCTTGACGGAGATCCCGGCCTTCTTGGCGTCGGAGGCGTAGGCGAGGGCGTGGTCCTGGCGGAGCTTGTCACCGGCGGGGTACCAGAGGGTGAACTCGGCGCGGACGCCGTCCTTCGTCCGGACTCCGTCGCCGCCCGCGCGCCAGCCGCCGTCGTCGAGGATCTGCCGGGCCCGGTCGAGGTCGTGGGCGCGCTCGGTGCCCTGGGCGAACCACTCGCTGTCGGTCGGTACGGGCCCGTAGGCGGGCTTGCCCGCGCCTTCGAGGATCTTGTCGACCATGGTCTGCCGGTCGACGGCGACGTCGAGGGCGCGGCGGACGGCGAGGTCGCCGGTGACGTCGCCGCCGGTCGGCAGGGTCACCGTGCGGTAGTCGTAGGTGGTGGCGGTGTGGGTCTTCTTCGACTTGTCGTTCTTGAAGCCCGCGGCCAGGTTGGGCGGCAGGATGGCGCCGTCGAGGTCACCGGCGCGCAGCCGGGTGGCGCGGACGTCGTCGTCCTTGATGACGGCCATGGTGAACTTCTTCACCTCGGGCGCGCCGCCCCAGTAGGAGGGGTTGGCCTTGAAGCTGAGCTTCTCGCCCTTGGACCAGGCGCTGAGGATGTACGGTCCGGTGCCGACGGGCCGGGTGGTGAAGGGCCCGGTGTTGACGTCCTGGCCCTGGAGGGCGTGCCGGGGCACGATCGGGTGGACGGTGCGGTGCGCGAACGGCGCGTAGGGGTACTTCAGGGTGAAGACGACGGTGTCGTCGCCTTCGGCCCTGACGTCCTTGATCGCGTCCAGTTCGGACTTGGAGGCGTTGTTGGTCTTCGGGTCGAGGATCGTCCGGTAGGTGAAGACGACGTCCTCGGCGGTGAAGGGCTTGCCGTCGCTGAAGGTGACGCCCTCGCGCAGGGTGTAGGTGTACGTCAGCCCGTCGGCGCCGACCTTCGGCAGGGCGGTGGCCAGGGCGGGCTTCAGCCGCATGTCGGTGCCCATGGCGAGCAGCCCGTCGAAGATCTTGGAGTTGCCGTCCTTGCCGAAGCCGAGGAGGGGGCTGAGGCTCTCGGGCTCGGTGGAGATGCCGACGACGGCCGAGCCGCCGCCGCCGGAACCACCGCTGTCGGGGTTGGAGCAGGCCGCGGCGCCCGCGGTGAGCGCGGCGGTCAGGGCGACCGCCGCCGTCTTCCGTATGCGACGGCCGAAGCGGCCCCGGCGGCCCGATGCAGCGGACACGCTACCCACACCCCTCATGAAGATCCTTGGTTCTTGCGAATGCCATGCAATTAAACCGTACGGCTCTTCTCCGGGGCAGCGGACCCTCGTCTTCCGTCCGCCTTCTACGCAGGTCAGGGCATGGGGAGCGAGACCAGGGCGGCCAGTTCCGCCCGATGGCGCCCGGGGGAACCCAGAGCGATCTGCCCGGACTTGGCGCGCTTGAGATAGAGGTGCGCGGGATGTTCCCAGGTCATGGCGATCCCGCCGTGGAGTTGGACACACTCCTCGGCGGCCCGGACCGCGGCGTCGGAGACGTACGCCCCGGCGACGGCGACCGCGACGGCGGTGTCGGGGGCGCCGGTCGCGAGGGCGTCGGCGGCGTTCCTGGCCGCGGCGCGGGCCGAGACCAGATCGAGCCAGAGCCGGGCCATCCGGTGCTTGAGCGCCTGGAAGGAGCCGACGGGGCGGTTGAACTGACGGCGCTCGCGGGTGTGGCGGACGGTCCGCTCCAGACACCATTCGGCGACCCCGAGCTGTTCGGAGGCGAGCAGTCCGGCCCCGGCGAGCAGTCCGCGCCGGACGGCCCGGCCGGTCTCGGCGGGCCCGGCGAGCCGGGTCCCGCCGGTGGCGCGGCTCACGGTGGCGAGCGGCCGGGTGAGGTCGAGGGTGGTCAGCGGCTCGATCAGGGCGTCGGCGGCGTCGACCGCGTACAGCCCGTCGGTCCTGGGCACGAGCAGGACGTCGGCGGCGAGCGCGTCGGCGACACCGCTGATCCGGCCGTCGGCGGGCGGGGGCGGCGGGGCGTAGGGATCGGCGGCCAGCGGTACGGCGAGTACGGCGACGGTCCGCCCGGTGGCGACGGCGGCCAGCAGCCCGGCGACCTCGGCCCGGCCGGTGTCGAGAGCGAGCAGGGTCTCGGTGGCGATGACGGAGGAGGTGAGGACCGGGGCGGGGGTGACGGCCCGGCCCAGTTCCTCCAGGACGACGGCGGCCTCGCGGTGGCCCGCGCCCTGCCCGCCGAGGGCTTCGGGGACGAGCAGCCCGGCGATACCGATATCGGTGGCGAGCGCCCGCCACACCCCGGCGTCGTACGGATCGCCCGTCTCGGCGCGGGCCGTCAGCCCGGCCGGGTCGGCGCGGTCGTCGAGGAGGGCGCGGACGGAGGCGCGCAAGGCGGTCTCGGTGTCGGAGTAGCGGAGGTCGGGGGCGGTTTCGGCGGCCGGGGGCCGGGCGGTCTCGGGGGTCACCGGGCCAGGTCCTTCCAGGGGACGTCCTTGTCGTCGCGGGGTTCGGCGGGCAGGCCGAGGACACGTTCGGCGACGATGTTGAGCAGGACCTCGTCGGTGCCGCCCTCGATGGAGTTGCCGCGGGCGCGCAGATAGCGGTAGCCGCAGTCCCGGCCGGTGAAGTCGACCCGGTCGGGGCGGCGGAGCGTCCAGTCGTCGTAGAGCAGTCCCTCGCCGCCCCGCAGTTCGACCTCGAATCCGCTGATCCGCTGGTTGAGCCGGGCGAAGGCGAGTTTGACGGCACTGCCCTCGGGGCCGGGGTGTCCGGCGGCGAGATCCTGGCGGACCCGTTCGGCGGTGAGCCGGGCGACCTCGGCCTCCACCCAGAGCCCCAGAAGCCGCTGGTGCAGTTCATGGGTGCGCAGCTCGGGGCGGTCGCGCCAGACGGCGGCGGCCTTGGCGATCATGCCGCCCTCGCGGGGCAGCCGGGCGCCGCCGATGGAGACGCGCTCGTTCATCAGGGTCGTACGGGCCACCGGCCAGCCGTCCCCGACGGCACCGACGCGATGGGCGTCCGGGATCCGTACCCCGTCGAGGAGGACCTCGTTGAACTCGGCCTCACCGGTGAGCTGCCGCAGGGGGCGGATCTCGACCCCGGAGGCGGTCAGATCGCAGACGAAGCAGGTGAGGCCCCGGTGTTTGGGGACGGCCGGATCGGTCCGGGCCAGCAGGATCCCCCAGCGGGCGAGATGGGCGCTGGAGGTCCAGACCTTGCGGCCGTCGACGGTCCAGGCGTCGCCGTCCCGGACGGCGCGGGTGGCGAGCCCGGCGAGATCGGATCCCGCGCCCGGCTCGCTGAACAGCTGGCACCACACCTCCTCACCGGTCCACAGCGGGCGCAGAAAGCGGCGCCGCTGGGTCTCGGTGCCGTGGGCGAGCAGGGTGGGGGCGGCCATACCGAGGCCGATCAGAATGCGGTGGGGGTCGTTGGAGGGAGCCCCGGCGGTACCGAGTTCGGCGTCCACGACGGGCTGGAGGGCGCGGGCGGCGCCGAGGCCGCCGAGCCCTTCGGGGTAGTGCACCCAGGCGAGTCCGGCGTCGAACCGGGCGCGCAGGAAGTCGGCGGACGGAGTGGTGGCGGGCGGTACGGCGGCGATCAGGTCCCGGGCCCTGGCGCGCAGCGCGTCGGCGCCGGGTGGCTGGGTGGCCCCGCCGGAGGTGTCCGTGGTCATCGTGAGGCGCCTCCCGCCGTCCGGGACCCGGTCGCCCCGCCCGGTTCGTCGGGCCGGTCCGCTCGCCGGCTCCGCATCCGGGCCTCCCCTGCCGTCGGTGGTGGCGCCTCAGAGAATCAAGCGAGTCAACCGAATCAGCCGCATGCTAAGCGGTCGCTTGCCCCGAAGGAAGGCCGCGGGCGGGGCGCGCCGGGGCGTGTCACGCCGCGGGAAGCACGCGGGCGCCGGAGCGATGCCCGGCACGCTGCCGCACGGCGCGGGGCGGGAGCCTATTCGTGGATCCTGCCGGGCTCACGGGGTCCGGCGGTCGGGCGGTGCGGGTGGGGGTCCGCCATCCTCCGCCTTGCGATCCACGGCACCGGCCCCCGCTCACCGATCCGGCCCGATCCGGCCCGATCCACAGGACACGCCCTCATCGGCGTCCCGGCGAGCCGCGCGGGGGCGGGCGCGGACGTGCATCCGTTCCCCCTGGGGGCCGAAGAGGCTCAGCACCTCCACCGGCGCGTCGCCGGAGGCGCCGAACCAGTGCGGAACGCGGGTGTCGAACTCGGCCGCCTCGCCCGGGCCCAGCACCAGATCGTGCTCGCCGAGGACCAGCCGCAGCCGCCCGGAGAGCACGTACAGCCACTCGTATCCCTCATGGGCACGCGGATCGGGCTCGGCGGCCGCCGGTTCCAGCACCACCTTGTACGCCTGGAGCCCGCCCGGCCTGCGGGTGAGCGGCAGCATCGTCCGCCCCTCCCGCACGATCGGCTTCGTCCGCACCCGGGGGTCCTCCACGGCGGGCGCGCCGACCAGGTCGTCCAGCGGCATCCGGTGGGCGCGGGCCAGCGGCAGCAGCAGTTCGAGACTGGGGCGCCGCTGCCCCGACTCCAGCCGGGAGAGGGTGGAGACGGAGATCCCGGTGACCTCCGACAGGGCCTCCAAAGTGGCGCCCCGCTCCCGCCGGATCCGGCGCAGCCGGGGCCCGACCCCGTCCAGTACGGCCCCGATCCGCCCCGCCTCCGCCGGGTCCCCGGCGCCCTCGTCCACCGGCGCGCTCCGGGCGTTCCTCCGCTGCTCCCCACTCATGGATCCATTGCAGAACCGGCAAGCCGTTTTGTCAAACCGTGCCCATGCCGGTCGGGGCCGGAGCACCGACTCCCGTACCGGGGCGGCCGGTTGCGGCGGCCCCGCCCGGATCGGGCGCCGTACGGGAGGGCAGGCTGTACGCGGCGGCGGGCTCGCGGCGCCACCGGTACGGCAACGGCCGGACGGGGACGAGAAGCGGAGTGGGCGGACGCATGGACGGATGCGACTTGCTGGTGGTCGGGTCGGCCAACGCCGATCTGGTGGTCGGGGTCGAGCGGCGACCGGGCCCGGGCGAGACGGTCCTCGGCTCCCCGCTCGCCGTCCACCCG
The DNA here is from genome assembly GCF_040635975.1 of Streptomyces sp. NPDC006798. Taxonomy (NCBI): domain Bacteria; kingdom Bacillati; phylum Actinomycetota; class Actinomycetes; order Kitasatosporales; family Streptomycetaceae; genus Streptomyces; species Streptomyces sp. NPDC006798. The sequence goes on along the minus strand of NZ_JBEYIS010000033.1, from coordinate 42,204 downwards.
GGCGGCAAGGGCGCCAACCAGGCGGTCGCCGCGGCCCGGCTTGGGGCGCGGACTGCGCTGCTGGCCCGGGTCGGCGACGACGACCACGGGCGGCTGCTGCTGGCCGCGCAGCGGGCCGCCGGGGTCGACACCTCGGCCGTTCTCGTCGGCGGCGCCGCGACGGGTGTCGCCCTGATCACCGTCGACTCGTCCGGCGACAACGGCATCGTGGTCTCGCCGGGCGCGAACGCCCTGCTCTCCCCCGCCGATGTCCGGGCGGCGGCCGGGGCGGTCCGCGCGGCCCGGGTGGTCTCGGCCCAGCTGGAGATCCCGCTGGAGACGGTGGTGGAGACGGTCCGCGTCCTCGGCCCGGGCGGCCGGTTCGTCCTCAATCCGTCGCCGCCCCCCGCCGGGAGGCTGCCCGCGGAGGTCCTCGCGGCCTGCGATCCGCTGATCGTCAACGAGCACGAGGCCCGTGCGCTGCTCGGCGGCGACCCGGGCGGCGAGCCCCGCGACCGGGCGCTGGGGCTGCTGTCGCTGGGCCCGCGTTCGGTGGTCGTCACCCTCGGCGCCCTGGGCGCGATGGTGGCGGGCGCCGCGGTCTGCGCACGGATCCGGAGCCCGCGGGTCACGGCCGTCGACACCACGGGCGCGGGCGACGCCTTCACGGCGGCCCTGGCCTGGCGGCTGGGTCTGGGCGAATCCCTGGAGTCCGCGGCCGTCTACGCCTGCCGCGTGGGCGCGGCGGCCGTCACCGCGCGGGGCGCGCAGTCGTCGTACCCGACGCCCGGGGAGCTGCCCCCGGCGGCCGACCGCTGACGCCCCGGGCCGGTTCGACCCGACGGCCAACGGTCCGGTACGCGCCGGTTGTCGGACCCTCGCCCTGGGATGCGGCGATGGCAGTCGATCTCTTCGCGGGAATTCCCGTCAGCGTCTGTCCCCGGGCCCTGGAGTGGTACGAGCGGTTGCTCGGCGCGCCGCCCGCCTTCCTCCCGAACGACACGGAAGCCGTGTGGGAACTGGCGGAGCACCGGTGTCTCTTCATCGAGCACCGGCCCGGCCGGGCCGGTGGCGCCCTGCACACCGTCTTCGTCGGGGGCTTCGACGAGCGGGTGGCGGCGGTCGCCGCCCGGGGACTGGAGCCCGATCAGCGCGAGACGTACGCCAACGGGGTACGCAAGGCGGTCTACCGCGACCCCGACGGCAATGAGGTCTCCTTCGGCGGCGCCCCGGTCTGAGCGGCGGCCGTACGGGCCGGTGTCGCGGCCCCGGGCCCGGCGGCCGTACTCATCCCGGGGTCTGAGTATCCGGACCCATATCGCGCCGCGTGGGCGCGTTCTACGCTCCGGGCATGCAGAATCAGCCACCGCCCTACGCCGCCGGGCCGTCCGGCCCCGGGAATAGCCGCCGTCGCCCCGGCCCGGTGCTGTGGACCGCTGGTGTGCTGGCCCTCACGGGTCTGCTCGCCGTCGGCGGGCTCTGGTGGAACGGGACGGCCTACCCGAGTACGGATCCGGACCGGGTCGCCGAGGGCCTGAAGGCGCAGGCGCAGGTGGTCTACGACGATCTGGCGCTGCCGGGCCGCCCGGCGGTCAGTGCCGACGTCGCCACCAGCACCTGCCCCTACCGGGGGCTGCGGGGTCTGTTCCACACCGGGACCCGGCCCGATGTCGCCGGGTTCTGGCTGCACTGGAAGTTCGACGACATGGATCCGGCGACGGCCCGCGCGGGCCAGGACCGGGTCCGGGCCCGGCTGGAGCGGCAGGGCTGGCGGCTGGTCAGTGAGAACATCGCCTCCGAGCAGGGCTTCCGCTATACCGCCCCGAACGGCAAGGACAAGATCGACGTCAACTGGTACCGGCCGACCCGGATCCTCGCGGTGACGCTGCACGCGCCGTGCGGAGTCCTCCCGAAGGGCTTCGACAAGTCCGACTGGCCCGTGGCGCGCTGGACCGCGCGCTGACCGGCGGGCCGTACCGCGTCCGTACGCGATCCGGCCCGCCGCCGCTCCGGCGCTAGGCCGTGTCGTCGAAATGGCGCCGTCCGTCCGCAGGGCGGGGCCCGCGGCGTCCGGTGCGTGCGAATTCGCGACGGCGGTGGGGGTCCCCGGCGAAGCCAGGGGGCGGTCTCCCCCGTACGGAACGCACTCGGGAAACCCCGACAACGCCGGGGGCACCTCCCGCGCCCGAAGGACTACGGGGGAGAGCGCGCGTACCGGGCGTCGCGAGCCAGGCGGGACTTTGCCGACACGGCCTAGGCCTCCGCCTCCCGTGCCCCGGCCGCGTCGTCCGGCCCGCCCGCCGCGGACCCCGGCACGGCATTCCCCGGGTCCTCGGACGCGGCGGGCTTCCGGTCGCGGGGCCCGGCGACGAACAGGACCACCGCCGCCGCGACCACCCCCGTCAGGGCGTACAGAAACGCCGTACGGAAGCCCTCGACACCGCCGGCGTCCGTGGCGACCCCCACCAGGACGGCGAGCCCGAGGGAGCCGCCGAGTTGGTCGACCGAGCGCTGGACGCCGGAGGCGGTCCCGGCGTCGTCCTCGGTGACCCCGTGCAGGGCCGCGTGCTGGAGGGCGATCAGTCCGATGCCCATCCCGGCGGCGACCCCGACCATCCCCGGCAGCACGTCGACGACGTAGGTGCCCCGGTCCGGGAGCCGGGCCAGCCAGCCGAGACCGGCCGCAGTGAGCCCCAGTCCCAGCAGCGCCGTCCGGTTCACCCCGACCGTCCCGATCAGCCGTGAGACCTGGGAGATCGCGAGGAACAGGGCGCCGCAGAACGGCAGAAAGGCCAGCCCGGCCGCCAGCGGGCCGAAGCCGAGCACCTGCTGCAGATAGAGCGTCAGCAGAAAGAACGCGGTCGAGAGCGCCGCGCTGAGCAGCACCGTGACGCCGTTGGCGACGGCCCGGACCCGATGGGTGAGGAAGCCGAGCGGAACCAGCGGATGCCGGGTCCCGGCCTCCACCGCGACGAAGGCGACCACGAGCGCGATGCCCGCCGCGATCGCCCAGGGCGCCGATTCCACGATGCCGAAGACGAGACAGAGCGGCCCGGCCGTCAGCAGCGCGGCGCCCGGCAGATCGAGCGGCGCGCTCCGGCCCCGGGGCGCGTCGGCCGGGATCAGCCTCGGCGCGAGCAGCAGCACGGCGACCGTGATCGGGACATTGATCCCGAAGATCCAGCGCCAGTGGAGGAGTTCGGTGATCACTCCGGAGAGCAGCACACCGGCGACGAGACCGCCGACCGAGATGGCGCCCCAGATTCCGAGGGCCCTGGCCCGTTCGGCGGGCTCGGGGAAGGCCAGGGCGATCAGCGACATCGCGGCGGGCGAGGCCAGCGCCTCACCGGCGCCCTGGGCGAACCGGGCCCCGATCAGGGTCGGCAGATCGGGCGCCGCCCCGGCGACGAGCGAGGCGACGGCGAACAGACCGGCCCCGAGCAGGAACATCCGGCGGCGGCCCAGCAGATCGGTGACCCGGCCACCGAGCAGCAGCAGTCCGCCGCCGACGAGGGTATAGCCGGTGACGACCCAGGTGAGGGAGTCGGCGGAGGCGTCGAACCGGGCGCCGATGGTCGGCAGCGCCACATTCACCACGGTGACGTCGAGGGCGATGAGGAACTGGAGGAGGGAGAGCAGGGCGAGCGTCGGCATCCGTCGGTCGACGGCACGGGGCGCTCCCCCGTTTCCGGGGAGAACATTCATGAGGTGGGTGCTCCAGGCAAAGGAAGGTCACGACCAGAGGTCGTCGGGACGCTTCTGTACCGGTACGGCGAACCGGCCCCACCGGTGACACCGGTACGGCTCGGCTGTGGCCGTGGCGCGATACGCCCGGACTAGTCAGTTACTGCGACACCCATGGGAAAGACTCTAGGGCTTCCTTCCGGATCTTGCCGGGGTTTACGGACCGACCTCGGAACTCCCCCTGGGAAAAGGCCGATTACCCGCCCGTAGGAACCCCGGGGTGGCGTTCAATGGTCCCCGGCCGACCCACGCACTGATGTGCGAGACAACCCGGCCTCGCGTGGACGGGCAGGCGGGAACGGTACACAGGGTCGGGACATCACTCCGGACGGCGTAGGACGCGCCGGCCCGGAGTGACGGCCGCTCCGGTCCTCCCCGGCCACGGCGATCCGTCGATCGACCGTACCGAGAGGAATCGGCATGAAGAGGCGAGGCATGACCCGGATATGGCTCGGTGCCGCCCTGGCGACCGTGATGTCGCTGGTGACGGCGCCGGGAGCGGCGCACGGCGACTCGGGGGGCGGCGGCCGCTGCTCCGGCGGCTACGCCGCCCTCACCTTCGACGACGGGCCGACGGCCGACACCCCGGCCTATCTGGAGGCGCTGCGGGACGCCGGTGACGTCCGCGCGACCTTCTTCGTCCTGGGTTCGCGGGCCGCCGAGCGGCCGGAGCTGACCCGGCGGATCGCCGAGGACGGGCATCAGATCGGCAACCACACCTACACCCACCCGAATCTCGTCGCCCTCGACCCCGCCGCGGCCTTCGCCGAACTGCGGGACACCAGCCGGGTCGTACGGCAGCAGACCGGCCGGGCGCCGAGGCTGTTCAGACCCCCGTTCGGGAGTACGGACACCCGGACCCGGCAGGACGCGGCCAGGCTGGGGATGACCGAGGTGATCTGGACGGCCGATACGGCCGACTGGAGCGGGATCTCGGCCGACGCGATCGCGGCGAACGCGCTGACGGTCCGTCCCGGCGGCATCATCCTGCTCCACGACGGGCTGCGGACGACGCTCGACGCCATCCCGAAGATCGTGGCGGGGCTGGCCGGGCGGAAGATGTGCGCGGGCCGGATCGTGTACTCGAAGGAGCCGGTCCAGGCCTGGCCGGGGCTGACGTACCACGCGAAGGCCGCGCGCTGGTAGCTGCCGCGACGGGCCGCGCCCGCTCCGGCGGGGCGGCCTCCCGCCGCCGGGGCGCGGACGCGGGCCCCGGGCCGCCGGTCAGCGCGGGAAGAGTTCGAAGGCGACCGCGGGGCGGCCGCCGAACCGGCGGCCGGTGGCCTCGGCGTTCTCCGTGAGGAAGCCCCGGCAGTACGCCTCGGGGTCCTGGTCGGTGAGGACCTCGATATAGGTACGGTGCTCCAGCAGCGACGCCACGGAGCGTTCGAGTCCGGCGGTGGCGTCGGCCGCGTGGGTGGGGCTCGTCGATCCGGCGACGGCGACCCAGCGGACCCCGTCCCACGGTTCGAGCCCCTGCTCCTCGACGAGTTCGGGGAAGATCCAGCGGTTGCCCGCGTCGGCCGCCGCGTCCAGGGTGGCCCGGCCGACCGCCCGGTGGTCGGGGGTGTTCCAGGCCGTACCGCCCCAGGTGTCCCGGTGGTTGAGGGTGATGACCAGTTCGGGGCGGTGGCGGCGGATGGCGGCGGCGATGTCGCGGCGGAGCGCCGTACCGTACTCGATCACGCCGTCGCGGTGGTCGAGGAACTCCACCGTGCTCACACCGACCACCGCCGCGCTCGCCCGCTGTTCGCGCTCCCGCAGGGGGCCGCACTCGGCGGGCGCGACGGTGTCGATGCCCGCCTCGCCCCGGCTGGCGAGCAGATAGGCGATTTCCTTGCCGTCGTCGGTCCATCCGGCGACCGCGGCGGAGCAGCCGTACTCCAGGTCGTCGGGGTGGGCGACGACGGCCAGGGCGCGCCGCCAGTCGTCGGGCATCGGGGCGAGCTGGTCCGTCCGGTCCGTGGCGTCGGTCATGATCGCAGGATACGTCGCGGACCCGGATCACGACGGGTTCACGGCCGGTTCACGGCGGACGGACGGCGGGCGGGCGGCGGACGTGCGAGGGACTCGCGGCGGAGTCAGATCTCGCCGCGGACCAGGCCGATGAGCCGGTCGAGCACCCGGGGACCCATCCGCAGCCCGTCGTGCTCGTACTCGTCGGTCACCCAGGTACGGAGCCCCCGGACGGCCCGGGCGGTCTCCAGGGAGTGGGCGGTGTCCACATACATGTCGTCGTGGTAGACGACGGCGGCGACGGGCACCTCGTTGGCGGCGAGCCGGGCCGGGTCGTAGAGGGCGGGCCAGTCGGCCCGGTGGGCGAGCAGTTCGGCGGCGTCCCGCAGGGGCCGCAGGGCCGGATCGGTCTCGAAGTGCCAGGGGTGGATGGTCTCACCCGTGAAGAGGACGGGGTCGTCGCCCTCGAGGGCGGCGAGGGCGTCGAAGCGGGGGAACTCCGTCCGGACCCGCTCGGCGGCCCAGCCGGTGGGGCGGCCGCCCGCGCCGCCGTAGCACGCCTCGTGGAGCAGGGCGTAGAGGGGATGTCCGGCGAAGGAGAGGGCGGCGAGGGCCGACTCCTGGAAGGCGTCGGAGAGTTCCTGGCGGTCCCCGGCCCGGATGAAGGCGTCGGCCAGCAGATAGTGCAGCCGGTGGCTGCCGTCGGCGGTGCCGAGCATCAGCCCGAGGGACTGGAAGGCCTCGGGGGTGAGGTGGTAGCCGCCGGGCAGCACGGTGCGGTGTTCGGCGAGATGGGCGGCGATCCGGCGGGCCCGCGCCACGTCCTGCGGATAGCGGTCGTAGTGGGCATCGGCCTTCCGCGCGATCCGGGGGTAGGCGGCCCGGTAGACGTCGTCCGCGTGCAGCCCGAGGCTCGGCAGTCCGCCGGTGATCAGGACTTCCCGGAGCCCTTCGGGCGCGGTGCTCAGATAGTGGGTGGCGCAGAACCCGCCGAAGCTCTGACCGAGTACGGTCCAGGGCGCGCCGCCGGTGAGCCGGGGCCGGACGGCCTCGCAGTCCCGGACGATGCTGTCGGCCCGGAACTTCGCGAGGTGGTCGGCCTGGGCGGCGGGGTCGGCGAAGGCGGCCAGCGACTGCCGGTTCAGCGGACTGGAGGCGCCGGTGCCCCGCTGGTCGAGCAGGAGGACCCGGTACTCCCGCAGGGCCCGGTCCAGCCACGCCTGCCGGCCGACCAGCCGCCGGGCACCGAAGCCGGGGCCGCCCTCCAGATACAGGAGCCACGGCAGATCGTCGTCGGCCCGGCCGACGGCGACGATCTCCCGGCCGAAGAGTTCCAGCTGTCCGCCGTCGGGGTCGTCGTGGTCGAGGGGGACGGTGAAGCGGTGGTCGGTGACGACGACGCCGGGCTGGTGATAGCTGGTCACTGATTCTCCTGCCGTGTGATTGCTCCGTACATGGATATGCCCGCCCATAGGACCACACGGCGGCAGCGGAGGCGGCCGGGGGTGGGGGGACCGCGGGCTCAGGGGCAGACCGGGCGGTGATGATGGCCGGGGAGATAGGACGACCGTTCGGCGGGGGTGAGGTCCCGGCGCAGGGCGCGGCAGATCTTCCGGATCGCTTCGTCCGGCCCGGGCAGGGACACGTTTCGCAGCCACACGGTCGTGTCGTCTTCGGCGGTCGCGGCCCGGTCGTCAGGGGCGAGCGGCAGGGACGGTTCTTCCTCGGCGTGACCGGGCAGGGTCGCTCGGACGGTCCGCGTACCCAGGTCCCACAGTCGCACCGTCAGATCCCTGTCGGCGGTGGCCAGGGTGCGGCCGTCGGGGCTGAACGCCGCCATGAGCACGCTCTCGTCGGCCGAAGGCCGTAGCGCGCCACTGACGGCGTCCCACTTCGGTGAAGTCGTGTCTCGGCTTCCGGCGACCAGGGTACGACCGTCCGGACTGAACGCCACCGACACCACCACACCGACGGGGCTGGTGAGCGTCGCGTATGTCTCACCCGTGTCCGCGTCCCGCAAGTGCACGGCCCCGCCGCCACCCGTCGTGGCGAGAGTACGGCCGTCCGGGCTGAAGGCCATGGAGCCCACCGTCGGGCCCGGGCCCCTCAGAGTGGCCCGAGTCGTTCCCGTCGAGGCGTCCCACAACTGTACGTTCCCGTCGCGGCTCGCGGAGGCAAGGGTCCGGCCGTCCGGACTGAACGCCACCGACACCACCACGTCGGTATGTCCCGTAAAACTGGTCCGAAGCCTTCGCGTGGCCACATCCCACAGCCAGGCCGAGTACCGGCCGCCGAAGGCGAGGGTGCGGCCGTCGGGACTGAAATCCACGGCACCCGCGCCATCTGCCCGGCCGGACAGCGTGTCCCGGAGTCTTCCCGTCATGGCGTCCCAGAGCTTCACCGTCCGGTCATGGCTTCCGGTGGCAAGGGTCCGGCCGTCCGGACTGAACGCGACCGACGCCACTTCGCCGGTATGACCGGTCAGCGTGCGGCGCGACTCTCCCGTGCCGACGTCCCAGAGCCGCGCGGTGGCGTCACGGCTTCCCGTCGCGACGGTCCGCCCGTCGGGACTGAACGCGATGGAGACCACGTCGGAGGTATGGCCGCTCAGGGCCTCTCCGCTCACCATGTTCCACAGGCGCACCCCGCTGTCACTACCGGTGGCCAACGTACGGCCGTCCGGACTGAACGCCACCGTGACCACCGTGTCGGTGTGGCCGACGAGCGTGCTGCGCAACTCGCCCGTGCCCGCGTCCCTCAGCTGCGCGGTCCCGTCGGTACTGCCCGCGGTGACGAGGCTGTTGCCATCGGGGCTGAACGCCACCAGGAATGTCTCCCCGGCGCCGGGGAGCGTGGTACGGGGCTCGCTCGTGGCCGGATCCCTGAGCCGCACTCCTCCGTCGCCGTCCGCGGTGGCCAAGGTGCGGCCATCCGGGCTGAACGCCACCGACACCACGCTCCCGGTGTCGGCGGCGACCACGTTCCCCGTGGCGGTGTTCCACAGGCTTACCGCGTTGCCGGTGCCCACGGCGAGAGTACGGCCGTCCGGACTGAACGCCACTGAGGCCACCGCGCGGGCGCCCTCGGGGACAAGGGCGCGGGAGCTGCCTGTGGCCACGTCCCACAACCGTGCCGCGCCGTCCATGCTTCCGCTGGCGAGGATACGGCCGTCGGGGCTGAAGGCCACCGACGTCACCGCATCGGTGTGGCCGTTGAGCACGCGAGGCTTTCCCGTGGCCAGGTCCAGGAGGCGCACCGACTTGTCGTCACTCGCGGTGGCGAGAGCGAGGCCGTCGGGGCTGAACGCCAGAGACGCCACCACGGCGGTATGTCCGGAGGACATGGTGCGGACAACGCCTGTGCCCACATCCCGTAGTTGCAGGGTCCCGTCGCCCTCGTCGACGGTGGCGAGGGTGCGGCTGTCCGCACTGAACGCCACGACGACTCTCCCGCCCGGGCGGGTGGCGATCACCCGGCGGAGAGGATGGTCGGCGGCCGTGTTCAGTGCGGCGGTGGCTTCGGCGGTCGGGCTGGCCCGGTAGGCGTGGACGGCCAGCAACGAGGCGACGTCGGGGTCCCTCTCCATCAGGGCCGCGGACTGCGCGGCGGCCTGTCGTGACTGGGCCGTCTGCTGTGCGGCGACGGCCCTCTGCTGGGATTCGCGGGCGATCTGCCGCTGCCAGAGGGCGACCCCGGCGGCGAGCAGCGCCAGCACGAGCACGCAGGCCAGGAGGGCGCTGAGGCGTCGGGTCCGGCGCGTCGCGGCCTGCCTGCGTCGTTGGCTGGCGACGAGGAAGGCTTCTTCCGGAGGGGTGAGTTCCGCCGGTCCGCCCGGGGCGGGGAAGGCTTCGAGGGCCTCGGTCAGGCGGATACCCCGGTAGAGGGCTCCGGAGTCCCGGCCGAGTTCCTGCCAGTTCCGGGCGGCCTGGCTCAGTCTGCGGTGAACGCGCAGCCGGTGGCGGTCGTCGTCGATCCACGTACGGAGGCGGGGCCAGGCGGTGATCAGGGCTTCGTGGGCGAGGTCGACGGTGTCGTCGTCGAGGGTGAGGAGGCGGGCGCGGGCCAGTCGTTCCACGACGAGCGTGATCTCGGCGGGGTCGCCGAAGCCGAGTTCCGCCCGGGTGACCGGGTGCCGGGTGTCGGGTGCGCCGTCGCCGGGGGTGATCAGCCGCAGCAGTACGAGACGGGCCAGCCGCTGTCGTTCGTCGGAGAGGTCGGCGAGGACGTGCTCGGCGGTGCGGGCGATCGCCCCGTGGAGGCCGCCCGCCGCCTCGTAGGCGGCGGTGGTCAGTGTCCGGCCCCGGCGGCGTCGCCAGGTCTCCCGCAGGGTGTGCGACAGCAGCGGCAGCCCGCCCGGCTCGTCTTCCACCTCGGCGACCAGCCGCGCGGTCACCTCCCGTTCGACGATCAGCCCGGCCCCATGGGCCGGTCCGACGATCGCCTCCCGTAGCTCGGCGGGTGTCATCGGCCCGACCAGGAGCGACGCGTCGGTGAGGGCGTCGGCCAGGGAACGGTGTTCGGCGCAGTGGCCGTAGAAGTCGGCGCGAACGGCGATGATCACCCGGAGCCGGCTGTCCGGGTCCCGGGCGGCGACGAGCCGGTCGATGAAGGCGGTCCGCTCGGCGGGGTCGGCGCAGAGGGTGAAGAGCTCTTCGAACTGGTCGACCAGGAGCAGGGTGTCGCCCCGACGGTTCCCGTCCGCCCCGGGTTCCTTCGGCACCAGCGCATCGGCGTGGGTACGGAGGGGACGGTCGCCCGGGGTGAGGATGCGGATGGCGGCCAGATTCTCGCCACCGGCCCGGAGTGCGGGCACGAGTCCGGCCCGGAGCAGGGACGATTTTCCGCTGCCGGACGGCCCGAACACGGCGGCGAAGCGGTTTCCGGCGGCGAGCCCGCGCGCCTTGGCGATCAGCTCGTCGCGTCCGTGGAACCGTTCGTGATCACCGACCTCGAAGCGGGCCAGCCCCTGGTACGGGGAGTCGGTGCCGTCTTCCGGCGCGAGCTCTTCCGCGATGGCGTCGGCCGCCTCGCGCCAGCGCCGCTCCCACTCGCGGAGATCACCGCCGCACGCCCCCGCGTAGGCCAGGGTGACCTCCAGCGACGGCAGTTGCTCTCCGGCGGCGGCCCGGGAAAGCGTGCTCACCGAGTAGGGGACGTGGCGTGCCATGGCCCGATAGGTGACACCGCCCGCCTCCACGCGGAGCTTGCGCAATTCGTAGGCGAATCGCTGCACCGGTCCGGCCGTGGGATCGACGGGTAACTCTCGACGCCCCATGGCGCTCACTCCCCCCAGGTGTCACCGTCGTGGATGTTACGAGTCTCCGCGGGGGGCTCACAAGCGCGCTTCCGATCGCCGCCACGGCCCGAGCCTCCGCTCGTCTCACAGGAGCGGAGGCTCGGCCTCATATGCGCGCGGTTCCCCGGCGACGAGATCCTACGGCCGGCCGCCGGTTCCCGCCGCCGTGAAGTCGTCCGGGGTCCTGATCCGGTCGCGGATCCACTTCCCGGCCTCCTTCAGCCGGGACGTTCCGGTCCAGGGGCCGTCGGCGGCACAGGTACCGGGCTTGAAGACGGCTCCGGAGCGGTGGTCGTCGGAGTAGTTCCAGTTGATCCAGCTGATCTTCTTCCGGTCCAGCAGATCGAGGTAGCGGCGGGCCGCCGCGAAGTCGTCGGCACCCTCCCCCGCGTAGTTCTGAGTGCCGAACTCGGTGACGAAGAGGGGGATCCGGTCGGCGGCCCGGGAGAGCGCGGCGTAGTACGGGTCCCGGTGGGACGCCGCGTAGAAGTGGAAGGTGTACATGATGTTCTCCGCGTTCACCGGGTTCGCGACGATCTCGGACTCGTCGGCGCTCTCGGAGACACCGAGGGACGACCAGGCGCGGGTGCCGATGAGGATCGGGGTGTGCGGGTCCTGGCGGCGGATGACCGGGATCAGTTGTTCGGCATAGCTCTTGATCCGGGGCCAGGAGACGCCGCTGGGCTCGTTGGCGATCTCGTAGAGCAGGTTCTCGTTCCCGGCGTGGCGGCGGGCGATCTCGGTGAAGAAGGTCCTGGCGCGGGCGAGGTTGTGGTGCGGGTCGCCGGGGGTGAGCATGTGCCAGTCGACGACGGCGTACATCCCGCGTTCGGTGGCCTCGTCGATCGCGGAGCTGACGAGGTCGGTGAAGCGGCGCGGATCGGTCTCGTAGCCGCCTTCCTGGATGTACATGGAGATCCGCAGGACGTCGGCTTTCCAGTCGCGGGCCAGGGCGTCGAGGGAGCCCGGGGAGACACAGCGGGCGTACCACTGGAGGCCGTGGGTGGACATGCCGCGGAGCTGGACGGGCCTGCGGTGCTCGTTGCAGAGTCCGGTGCCGCAGACCTTCAGCCGGCCGTTGGCCTCGACGGGGCTGCCGGCCGGGGCGGCGGTGTCGGCGACGGTGGTTCCCTCCGGTGCGGTCGCGGCGGTACGGGCCGGGGCCGGTGCGGCGGGGGCGGCGGCCGTGACGGCGAGGAGCAGTGCGGCGACGGCCGCCCCGAGCCCGGCGAACCGGCTCCGTAAGAGGCGTAAGAGGTGTGAGAGGCGGGTGGGGTGTGAGGGTGTCATGGCGTCTCCCCTGGACGGCGTTCGTGGGGGGGTCCCGGGACGGTTAGGAAACTTTCCTAACCGGATGGAAGCAGCCGTCTCCTTAATTCGCAAGGCTCATGACAAAAGCTCCCCGTACGGTGGCCGCCCGTGTGCGCGGCGTCCGGCCCGCTCCTAGCGTGGGGGCATGATCCGGTTCGAGCAGGTCGGCAAGGTCTACCCGGACGGGACGACCGCCGTCGAGGGTCTGTCGTTCGAGGTGGCCGAGGGCGAGCTGGTGACCCTGGTCGGCCCTTCGGGGTGCGGCAAGACGACCACGATGATGATGGTGAACCGGCTGATCGAGCCGACGTCGGGCCGGATCAGCGTCGGCGGCGAGGACGTCTCGGCCGTCGACCCGGTGAAGCTGCGCCGCCGGATCGGCTATGTCATCCAGGGCGCCGGGCTCTTCCCGCACCGTACGGTCCTCGACAACACCGCCACCGTCCCCGCCCTGCTGGGCTGGCGGAAGGCCAGGGCCCGCGCCCGGGCGGCCGAACTGCTCGAACTGGTCGGCCTCGACCCGACGACGTACGGCTCCCGCTATCCGGCCCAGCTCTCCGGCGGGCAGCGGCAGCGGGTGGGGGTGGCGAGGGCGCTGGCCGCCGATCCGCCGGTCCTTCTGATGGACGAGCCCTTCGGCGCGGTCGACCCGGTCGTCCGCGAGCGGCTCCAGAACGAGTTCCTGGCCCTCCAGTCGTCCGTCCGCAAGACGGTTCTCCTGGTCACCCATGACATCGAGGAGGCGGTCCGGATGGGTGACCGGATCGCCGTGTACGGCCAGGGGCATATCGAGCAGTACGACACCCCGGCCGCCGTCCTCGGCACCCCGGCGACCGACTACGTGGCCCGGTTCGTCGGCGCGGACCGGGGTCTCAAACGGCTCTCGGTCACCCGGATCGAGGCCGCCGACCTGGAGCAGCCGCCGGTCGCCCGGGTCGACGAGGCCGCCGGTGGGGCCGCCGCCCGGCTGCGGGACGAGGGCGCCCGCTGGGCCGTCGTCCTCGACACCGGCGGCGGACTCCACGGCTGGGTCGCCGCCGACGCCCTGGCCATCGCGGGCCGGGAGGGCACGGTCGGCGAGCTGGCCCGCCGGATGGAAGCCTGGGTTCCGCTGGGCGCGCCGCTGAAGAAGGCGTTCGGTGAGATGCTCCAGCACGACGCGGGCTGGATCGCGGTCCTCGACGGCGACCGGTTCGCCGGGGTGCTGACCCCGGCCAAGCTCCATGAGGCGCTGCGCCGCTCGGTGGACGCGGACGCGCAGGGCGTGGCCCGGGACGAGGTGGAGTTCGACTCGGTCTCCGACGCTTGAGGCCGGACCCGCCGAGCCCGCCGGACCGGCCGGGCCCGCCGGGCTTTCGGAGCCCGGCACGGTCCACGGTACGGACGGTCCGGGCCGCCGGGCCGGGATTCGCGGCACACTCCCCCGCATGGTGACCATACGGAACGCCAGGGACGAGGACTGGTCGCTGTGGAGCGCGCTGCGGCATTCGGCGCTGGCCGACGCCCGTACGCCTTCATGACACGGGCCGCCGACTGGCACCGGGGCGAGGAGGACCGCTGGCGGACGATGCCGGCGGCGCCGGGTTCGTGCGATCTGATCGCCGAACGGGCCGGTGAGCCCGCGGGGATGGCCCGGATCGTGCCGGGCGACGAGGCCGGCTGCTACGAGATCCGCTCGGTCCGGGTGGCCCCGGCCGCCCGGGGCCTCGGGGTCGGCGACCGGCTGCTCGCGGCCTGCGAGGAGCGGGCCGGGCGGCTCGGCGCGCGGTCGCTGCGGCTGCTGGTCGTGCCCGGGAATCCGGCGGCGATCGCGCTCTATCTGCGGAACGGTTTCACCACCTCCCCCGAACCGGGTCTTCCGCTGCCGGACGGGGTGACCCGGCAGAAGGTGATGCGCAAGCCGCTGCCGACGCCCTGACGGGACATCGGCCGCGCCTGGTCCGGAAGGCCGGGCCCGGGCGCCGATGACGGCCGTCGTCACCGGCGCCCGGGCCCGGGGTCACCGCCCGGGCGTGAAGACGGGCAGGGTGAGGGCCGAGTGGGCGGGCCGTCCGGCGGCGGGCGCGGTACGGAGCGCCCGCAGCATCTCGTTACGGCGCCGCAGGCCCCCGGCGGTGGTGGGGAAGAGCACGGCGTCGCCGTCCCCGATCAGGTCCTGGTTGGCGGTGACGAAGGGCCGGGTGCGGCGTTCGTAGGCGGCGAAGGCTTCGGCGGGGTCCGCCGCTCCGGCCAGGCAGCCGGCCAGCATGTAGGCGCCGACGAGGGCGAGACTGGTGCCCTGTCCGGTGAGGAACGAGGGCGCGTAGGCGGCGTCGCCGACCAGGGCGACCCGGCCGCTGGACCAGCGGGGCAGCCGGATCTGGGCGACCGTGTCGGCGAAGAGGTCGCCGGCTTCGCCCATGGCGCCGATCAGGCCCGGGACCTCCCATCCGGCACCGGCGAAGACCTCGGCCACCGGGTCGAGCCAGGCCGCCGGATCGCGGAAGGCGTCGAACGGCGGCCTGGGTCGGGCGAAGTTGAGAAAAGCATGAACGTCGCCGTCGTCGGCCACGGCGTAGAGGGCGGCGGCCCGGCCCGGGGAGTTCCACATCACGATCTCGTGGGAGAGACCGAAGGTGTTGGGCAGGGTGAATCCGGCGAAGCAGTAGCCGAGATACCGGTGGAACCGCTCCTCGGGGCCGAACACCAGCTCCCGGGTCCTGGAATGGAGCCCGTCGGCGCCGATGACCAGGTCGAAGGTGCGTCCGCCGCCCCGGCGGAAGGTGATGTCCACCCCGTGGGCGGACTGGTCGAGGGTGTCGATCGTGTCGTCGAACCGGAGATCCGCGTCGTCACGGACGGCCGCGTACAGGGCTTCGGCCAGGTCCCCGCGCCGTATCTCCAGATCTCGTCCCGCGACCCCGCCGCCGAGCGCGTACGGATCGACGGCGGCGACGACCTCGCCGTCCCCGTCGAGGAAGGTGAACCGGCGCGAGTCGATATGCGCCTCGCGCAGCCGTGGCAGGAGCCCCATCCGCCGGACGACCTCCAAGGCGGTGCCGCGTACGTCGACGGGGTAGCCGCCGCCGCGCGGCGCGCCCGCCTTCTCCACCACGGTGACCGCGTGGCCGTACCGGGTCAGCCAGTACGCGAGGGCCGGGCCGGTGATCCCGGCTCCCGAGATCAGGATCTTACGCCGGGGCCCGGGACGGCTCCCGGCCGTCGTTCCGGTCGCGGTTCGGGGGGTTTCGGCGCGGGTCATTTCCCGGCTCCTTTGCTCAGGTCGCGGAGGGCGAACAGGGAGAGCGCCGTGACGGCTCCGGCGACGAGGAAGCCGGTGACATAGGCCGATCCGGCCGCGTCGTCCGTTCCGGCCGGGGTCCCGGCGGTGAGCAGGGCACCGCTGAGCTGGACGCCCGCGGCGAAGCCGATCACCCGGGTCACCAGGACGAGTCCGGTGGCGGTACCGGTGGCGTCCCGGTCGACGGCGGTGGCGGTCCGCACGACCATCGCCGTCACACAGACACCACTGGCCAGGGCGATCAGGGCCTTGGCGACGACGAGATGCCAGATCTCGGAGTGGACGAAGGCCAGGGCGATCAGCGCGCCCGTCATCACGGCGACTCCGGCGGCGACCACCGCGGTACCGCCGAACCGCCGGGCCGCGGCCCCGCCGAGCGGGCCACTGGCCGCCGCCGCTACGGCGCCGGGCAGCAGATACCGTCCGATGTCGGTGGAGTCGGCCCCGAAGCCGGGGCCTTCGGCGGACGCCGCGAGCAGTTGCGGTACGAGATGGGTGGCGACCGCGGTCCCCACACAGACGGCGAAGGTGATCGCGTAGGCGCTCCGGATCGCGGGCTTCGCCAGCAGCGCCAGATCGACCATCGGCGCCGGTGAGCGGCGTTCGACCCGGATCCACGCGGCGACGAGGACCACCAGCAGCACCACGACGGCGACGAGCGGCAGCGGCAGTTCGGCGGCCTCCGGCGCGATCGCGAGTCCGGCCATGAAGGTCAGCAGTACGCCGCTGAGCAGGACCAGGCCGGGCCAGTCGATCCCGGCGCCGTCCGAGCGGGCCGGTGGGTCGTCCGGCAGCAGCATCCGGACCAGCAGGGTCGCCACGGCGATCGCGATCGTCGGCACGGCGAACATCCAGTGCCGGGAGAGCTGTTCCGCGAGGGGCCCGGCGATCAGGGTGCCCAGCATGCCGCCGCCGACGAAGAGCCCGCTGACCACCCCGATGGCCACCTGGGACTCCCCCGCCGGGAGATACGTACGCACCAGGATGAAGGAGAGCGGCATGGCGCCGACCATCGCGCCCTGGAGGATCTGGCCGATGAGCAGTACCGGCAGATCGGGCGCCGCGGCGGAGACCAGGCCACCGGCCACCACGACCGCCATCAGCCGGAGCATCACCCGCCTGCCGCCGTAGCGGTCGCCGAGGTTGCCCGCGATCGGGGTCACCAGGGCGCCGGTGACGAGCATGGTGATGCCGAGCAGGGCGCCTTGGGCGGGGGTCATCGATAACTCCCGCTGGAGCAGCGGAAGCGTCGGTGTCACCACCGACTCCAGCGTCCCCGTGGCGGCGGCCAGCAGGCCGAGGGCCGCGACGGCGGGCTTGCCGACCCGGACCGGGGCGCGCTCGATCGTGGTCATGGACGTCCTTTCCTCAATTGTCCGACGGCAGTGGACGGTTGGCGGGAGCGGATCTCTCTCCCCCACCTCGAAAGTAAACTACACCGTGCAGTGTAGAAAGGTTAGGATACGGCCATGCCGATCACGAAGACCCTGCGTGAGGGGTCCGCGCCCAAACGGGCCGCCATCCTCGCCGCGGCCCGGGACCTCTTCCTCGCCGATGGATTCGACCGGACCAGCGTCGACGCGGTCGCCGCCCGGGCCGAGGTGTCGAAGCGCACGGTCTACGACTACTTCGGCGACAAGCGGAACCTGCTCCGGGCGGTGGTCGACACCGTCGGACAGTCGCTGATCGCCACGATCCGGCGGATCCTCGACGACACCCTCACCGACCGCCCCGAAGCCGCCGAACTGGAGGACGTCCTGGTCGCGTTCTCCATGCGGATCGCCACCGACATGCTGGGGTCGGCGGAGTACGCCACACTCCAGCGGCTGGTCCGGGCCGAGTCCGGACGACCGCCGGAGGGCGGCGGGAACGCCATGGCCGACACCCCCGACGAGGCACTCGCCGAACGGTTCGCCGCCTTCGGCGCGGCCGGGCTGCTCGAGGTCCCCGACCCCCGGCTCGCGGCCGACCAGTTCATCGCGCTCACCTTCGGGACGGCACTGCACCGGTACGGCTCCGCCAACGCCGCGGAGGACGCCCGGGTCCGGCCGCTGGTGGTCGAGGGCGTACGGACCTTCCTCCGGGCGTACCGGACGGTGTAGGCACCAGCGTCACCAGGACCGGGGCCGGCGCGGGCGCCGGTCGGTGCCGCGGCTTCCGTCGCGGTGGTTCGGAGGGTGTTCGGGCGATCCGGTCACCGGATTGGGCTACGGTGCTGCTGTGCTGATCAAGGGTGGGGACACGACCGCGCCGGGGACCGCGCTGCTCATCGCGGCGGCGCCGGTCGGGAAGGGGCGTCTGATCGACGCCGGGTCGGTGCTGCCCGCGCTCGCCGCCGTTCCGCCGAGCGCGTTGACGGGGACCGACGCGGCCACGGTGGTCGAGCTGGCGGACCCGCTGGACCCGCAGACCGTGCTGACCCGGGTCCGGGCCGCCGCGACCACCGAGGGTCCGCTGTTCCTGTACGTCACCGGCCAGCTCCAGCTCGACCGGCGGCAGCGGCTGCCGCACCTGGCACTCGCCAGGACCACCCCGACGACCCTGCGCTATACGGCCCTGCCCTGGCACTGGCTGGCCTCCGAGCTGACGATCCGCAGGCCGGGGACGACGACCGTCGTCGTCGACCTCGTCACCGCGCCCGACGTCTGGCAGCGGCTCTCCGATGAGGGCCCCCGGCTGCTCGCACTCGGTTCCGCGATCCGGCTCTACGGGAAGGTGGCGCCGCCGCCGGGCCGCCGGGAGGCGGCCGTACCGGGGTATCTCGGGGCGTGCGCGGCGATCTGGCGCAGCGGCGCCCGGCCCGGTCTCGCGGCGCTGCACGAGCAGGCGGCCCAGCAGTCCGGGCCGGCCGGGGCCCTGCTGCTGACGCCCGCGCCGGACTTCGGTCCGCTGCCCGGCGCGGGGCCCGTGCCGCCTCCCGCGGCCGTACCGTCTCCGGCCCCGGCGGGCCCGGTTCGGGGTCCGGGTCCGGGAGCGGGAGCGGGAGCGGCCCAGGATCCGCCGGGGACGGCCGGGAGTTCGGCGCCGGGCACGGTCCAGGATTCGGCGGCGGGTACGGTCCAGGACCCGCATCCGGCGATCCTCGCCGCCGCGCAGTCCGGGCGGCACGCCGAGGCGGCGGCCGTCGCCGCCGCGTGGGAGCGCCGCGAACTCCAGGTCTACGGACCCGGTTCACGGCAGGCGATCCACTGGCTGGAGGTCCGGGCGGATCTGGCCCGGCTCGCCGGGGACCCGGCGCTCAGCTGTGAGCTGTGGATGTCGGCGGCGGACGCCCGGCTGACCGCCCGGCAGACCGCCGACGACCCGGACGTGGAAGGCGCGGTCGACCGGGCGCACCACCAGTGGGAGCAGATCCGGGACGTGGACCGGGCCCGGGGGGCGGCGCCCCGGCTGGTGGCCCTGCGGCGGCGGGTTCCGGGTCGTCAGCGGGGCGCGCTGCGGGTCCTCCAGCGGCGGCTCGAACAGCTCCATACCCGTCCGCCGGTCGCCGGGAGCCCGGGGACCGGCTGAGCGGTACGTCTCCGCCTCACAGCAGCCCCTCGCGCTCCAGGTAGGCCCGGGCCACGTCCTTTGGCAGCCGGCGCCAGCTGTCGACCTGTTCGTTCATCGACGCCAGATCCTCCGTGGTCAGCACACTGTTGAGCGCCGAGAGGGCGCGGACGGCGCCGGGGCCGCCCGCCCGGGCCCGGTTGACCACGGGCACGATGTAGTCCGCGTTCTGGAGGTGCCGGTCGTCGGCGAGCAGGACCAGGCCGAACTCGTCGAGGGTGGCGTCGGTGGTGGTGGTGAGGACCATCTGGTCCCGGCCGCTCTGGACGGCCTGTTTCGCCTGGGTGGTGCCCACGCCCTTGGGGTCGACCGCGACGACGTCGATGCCGTATGTCTTCCGGAGCCCGGGTTCGCAGTACGGGCGCTCGACGCATTCGTCGCCCGCCGCCAGCCGGACCGGGAGCTTCGCCCGGCCGAGATCGCTCAGGGTCCTCAGCCCGTGTTCGGCGGCGTACGCCCGGGTCACGGCGAAGGCGTTCTGGTCGACGGCCCGGCCGGGGTCGAGCACGGTGAGGCCGCGGGGTTTCGCGAGCCGGCGGAGCGCGGTCATCGTCGTCGTGAGGTCGGGTGAGCCGACCGGCGCCGCCCCGGGCCCGTTGGCCTTGGCGTTCAGCCAGTCGGCGAAGGTGGCCGCGTACTCGGGGACCACGTCGATCCGGCCGGTCTCCAGCGCCGGTTCGTAGATCTCCCGGTTGGTGACGGAGAGGATCTCCGTACGGTATCCGGCCCGCCGGAGCAGCAGGGCGTACATCTGGGCGAGGAGATCGCTCTCGGTGAAGCCCGCGGATCCGATGGTCAGATCGCGGCTGTCGCCGGGCGGGGCGGTGACATCGCCCCGGTGTTCCAGCGACGGGCCGGTGGAGCAGGCCGATCCGGCGGCGAGGAGCAGCGCGACGGCGGCGAGCAGCGCCCGGATCCGCCGGGCGGGTACGGCCCGGCGGATCCGGACGCGGATTCGGGCGCGGCGGCGCATCAGCCGGCCGTCCGGCGGACGCCCGCGGGCACGAGGCGTTCGGCGAGCACGCAGACGCCTTCGACCAGCAGGGCGAGTACGGCGACCAGGACCGCACCCGCGACGACCTGGGGGGTGGACGCCAGATTGAATCCGGCGGTGATGATCCGGCCGAGCCCGCCGCCGCCCGCCAGCGCGGCGATGGTCGCGGTGGCCACCAGCTGGACGGCGGCGATCCGTACCCCGGTGAGTATCAGGGGCAGCGCGAGGGGTACCTCGACCCCGCGCAGCAGTTGGCGGCCCGTCATGCCCATACCGCGGGCGGCCCGGACGACGTCCCGGTCGACGCCGCGCATGCCGACGTAGGCGTTGGTGAGCAGCGGGGGCAGGGCGAAGAGGACGAGGGCGATGATCGTGGGCCATTCGCCGTAGCCGCCGATCGGGCTGAGCAGCAGCAGGACGAGGACGGCGAAGGTGGGTACGGCCCGGCCGGCGTTGGAGATGTTGACGGCGAGCGCGCCGCCGCGCCCGAGGTGGCCGAGGACGAGGGCGACGGGCAGGGCGATCAGACAGCTGAGGACGAGACAGACGACGGTGAGCAGAAGGTGTTCGGTCAGCCGTTGGGCGATCCCGCCCTCGCCCGACCAGTGGGCGGGGTCGGTCAGCCAGTTCCACGCCTGGGAGAGGGTGTTCACCCGGCGGCCCCCTTCCGTTCCCGGTCCCAGGGGGTGGCCAGTCGCTGGAGCAGGAGGAGCAGGAGGTCGGCGGCGACGGCGATCACCACACAGAGCACGGAGGCGGTCAGGACCTGGGCCTTGAAGTAGGTGTTCATCCCGGCGTAGATGAGGTTGCCGAGGCCCCCGTAGCCGACGATGGCGCCGATGGTGACCAGGGAGACGGCGGAGACGGTGGCGATCCGCAGCCCGGCCGCGGCGGCGGGCAGGGCGAGCGGCAGTTCGACCGCGAGCAGCAGCCGGACCGGTCCGTAGCCCATTCCCCGGGCGGCCTGCCGGGTCTCCTCGGGGACGGAGCGGAGACCGGCGAGGAGATTGCGGACCAGCAGGGTGAGGGAGTAGAGGACGAGTCCGGCGATCACGAGGGAGGCGGAGAGTCCGTAGACGGGCAGCAGCAGGGAGAACATCGCCAGCGACGGAATGGTGTAGAGGACCGTGGTCACGGCCAGGACCGGTCCTGCGGCCCAGCGCCAGCGGCGGGCGGCGACCGCGAGGGGGACGGCGAGGAGCAGGGCGAGGGCGACGGAGACCGCGGTGAGCTGGAGGTGCTGGAGGACGGCGTCGTACAGGATCTCCCGGCGGGTGGAGAGATAGGCGCCGCAGATCCATTCGTTGCGGGCGAGGCAGTCGTCCGGCGGGGTGCCGCTCGCGGTCATCTGTTCATTGGAGCCCGGGCCCGGGACGGGCGCGCGCGGTCTCGGCCGAACGGGCGACCCGGGGGCCGTTCGCGCACCCGGACTCCGCGCCCTGGACGGCTGACGGCGTTAGCCACCGGCACCGGAGCCGTTGATGGACCTCCGCACACCCGGCACGACAGCCCCGCCCGTCTTTCCTCTTCCTCGCGGTGGCGGCGAACATCCGACGGGCACCGCGCGGCGGGCCCGGTTCGAGGCCCGGTTCGCCCGGTTCGGGGTCCGGGACGCGGGCCGGGGCGCGCTCGCCCTCTTCCTGGCCGCCTTCACCGTCTTCGAGGCACAGAAGTACGGACTCTCCACCGCCCTCGCGGCCCCGCCGCTCTTCGCCGCGCCCGATCTGGTGTCCCGGGCGGCCGGAGGGCGCGGGCGGGTCGTCCGGATCGCGTTCAGCCCCTGGCCGCCACTGGCCGTCCTGGCGGGCTGGACCCTCGGCCCCCCGGTCCGGCCGCCGCTGTTCGCCGCCGCCCTCGCCTGGCAGCTCCGGACCGTACCGCACCGGCCTGCGCGTCACGGCTGGCCTCCCCCCGGCCGGGCGGGCCGCCCAGATCGTCGCGGCGGCCCGGGAGATCCTGGAGAGGGACGGGGCGGCGGCGATGTCCACGCGGGCGATCGCCGACCGGGTCGGGATCCGCGCCCCGTCCCTCTACAAGCACTTCCCCGACAAGGCCGCCGTCGAGAACGCGCTGGTGGTCCTGGGAATGACGGAGACCGCCGACCGGCTGGCCGCGGTGGAGGCCATCGAGCCGGGGCTGCTGCCGCTGGCCCGCGCGTACCGCGGACACGCCTTGGCCCATCCGCATATGTACCGGCTGCCGGCCGCCCGGCCGCTGCCGCGGCACGCGCTGCCCGAGGGGCTGGAGGAGCGTACGGCCGCCCCGCTCCACCGGGCCGTCGGCGGGGACCCGGAGATCGCCCGCGCCACCTGGGCCTTCGCCCATGGCATGGTGATGCTCGAACTCGACGGCCGGTTCCCGCCGGGCGCGGATCTCGATCCGGCCTGGGTACAGGGGTGTACCGCGTTCGAGGCGGCGGCCCCGGCCCGTCACCGCTCCGCCGACACCCCCGCGGAGCACCTCCACTGACCCCGGGGCACCATTCGCCCCGTCTCTCCCGGCCAATCAGCCTGTATCAGCCACCCACTGTCGGCCGACCGGTGCGGCGGCATTAGGTTGTGGCCGGAGAGATCACTTGAGTACCGCAGGACAGCCGGGAGGTTCACGCCATGACAGCCGACAAGCCGGACAGCGGAACGGGCCAGTCGCGGCATCCGGAGTTCGACACCGGATCGCCGCACTCCGCCCGGGTCTGGAACTACTGGCTGGGCGGCAAGGACAACTACCCCGTCGACCAGGCGGTCGGCGAGGAGTTCCGGCAGTCCTTCCCCGGGATCGTCGAGCTGGCCCGGGACTCCCGCGCCTTCCTGGCCCGCACGGTCACCCATCTCGCGACCGAGGTGGGGATCCGCCAGTTCCTGGACATCGGGACCGGTCTGCCGACCGCCGACAACACCCATCAGATCGCCCAGCGGGCCGCGCCCTCGTCCCGGATCGTCTACGTCGACAACGATCCGCTGGTCCTGGCACACGCCAGGGCGCTGCTGGTGAGCACCCCCGAGGGCGCCACCGACTACATCGACGCGGACCTCCACGATCCGGCGACCGTCATCGGCAAGGCCCGGGACATCCTCGATCTGAGCCGTCCGGTGGCGCTGACGCTGATGCAGGTGATCGGCCATGTCTCCACGTACGAGGAGGCCCGCTCGATCGTGGGCCGGGTGATGGACGCCCTCCCGTCGGGGAGCTATCTGGTCTTCAACGACAGCGTGAACACCCACCGGGGCAACTCGGAGGCCACCCGCGCGTACAACGAAAGCGGTGCCGCGCCCTACTTCCTGCGCTCCCCCGAGGAGATCGCCGGATTCTTCGAGGACCTGGAGCTGCTGGAGCCGGGTGTCGTCCCCCTGGCCCAGTGGCGCCCGGTCCCGGGCGCCCGGACGGACGGCGAGGTCATCGCCCTGGGCGGGGTGGGCCGCAAGCCGTAGCCCGTCACCCGCCCGCCGCACGACCGGTCCGGCGAGACGGCCTTCCCGGCCGCCGCCGGGCCCTGGTCGCGGGCCCCGGCCGGCCCGGTGCGGTCGTACTCAGAGCTGACGCTTGAAGCCCACATGGGAGGCGACGAAACCCAGCCTCTCGTAAAAGCGGTGGGCGTCGGCGCGAGTGACGTCCGACGTCAGCTGGACCAGGCCGCACCCCTGCCGGCGGGACTCCTCGACGGCCCATTCGATCAGCAGGGTCCCGAGCCCGCTCCCGCGTTCCGCGCCGTGTACCCGGACTCCCTCGATGATCGATCGCGTGGTCCCTCGGCGCGACAGCCCCGGCACCACGGTGAGCTGGAGGGTACCCACCACCGTCCCGTCACGCTCCGCCACGACCACGAACTGGTTCGGATCGGCCGCCAGCCGCTCGAACGCCACCCGATAGGGCGTCAGATCACCGGGGGACTCCCGGGTGGCGCCCAGCGCGTCATCGGCGAGCATGGCGACAATGGCGCCCACGTCCCCGGCGGCGGCCGGGCGGATCTCGAAATCGGTCATGTTCCGACCCTAAGGGCTGCCCCCGAACCCCATGCGGTCGATCAGCGGCAGCCGGTACACCGGGGCCACCCGCTCTGGTCTGGGCCAACTCGCCGGGATCCAGCGGAAGCGCCCCCGGCAGCCCGGGAGTCCGGGGTTCCACGGTCCCGCCCGGGCGGACGGCCCGGGGCCGGTCGGGTGCCGGGTCGCGGCAGCCGTGGTCCCGGGCCACGAGCGGTGGACCGGAGAAGTGCCGCCGGGGCGGGCCCACGCCCCGGCGGCGGACCGCCGACGGGAGACAGTGCGTCGACGGAGTCGGAAGTCAGTGAGCCGGGGCCTCGGTGAAGGCCAGCCGGGCCGCGCGGCGCCAGCGATTGGCCGGCTGCCGTGGGTGCAGAGCCGCGATCGCGGCACAGTACTTGGTGAAGACCGCGGGCCGTACGCCGCGCGCGTGCAGGAAGCGGTCCGCTTCGGTGAGTCCGCCGGTGGTCTTCGTCTCCACCAGGACGAGTCCCGGATCGCACCGCACCGCCCGGTCCGCGCGCACGTCGTGGCAGCGCAGGCCGGTGTCGCAGGTGATCCGTTCACCGTCGGAGACCAGGGTGGCCCGCCGGTAGTCCGTGACGATCGACGGCGACAGCGTCGCGGGGGCCGCCATGCGGTAGGCGCTGCGCAGTCGGTCGGCGAGGAAGGTGCGGCAGGGGTCGTCGAGTGGGGTGTCGGCGCCGGTGAGGGGGCGGCGGTGCTTCACGGTCTCGCCCCGGCCGCTCTTGAGCTTGATCTCGAACTGCCGCAGCCCGGAGTCCTGGTAGACCCGTTCACGGATCTTGAAGCGTCTGCGGCGGCCCTGCCGGTGCTCGTGGAAGCACCGCCAGTCCGGGGTGTCGTAGTAGACGGAGTGGTAGCGGAACCAACGGAGCCCGTCGATGGTGAGGATCCGGAAGGGGCCGCCCGTCCTGGCCGGGTCGGTGAGATGGGCCACGAGGCCGGTGAAGACGGTGTCGGGGACGAGATAGGCCTGGTCGAACCGGGCCATCAGCTCCGCCCGGGCCTGGACTTCGGCCAGGGAGACGGGTGCGGCCGACAGGACCGACTCGGCGACGGCGTCCAACTGGGGCAGTACGAGCTGACCGGGGACGGCGAGCACCGGGGCGCCTGCGGCAGAGCTCACACCGACTCCAGTTCGGGCCGGTCCCCGGACCGGCCCGATTCGGTGGCGGTCCCGGCGGACCGGCCGCCTCCCGCGGGCGTCTTCGGTGTCCGGTAGCGGACGTCGACCACGGTCAGGTCGCGGACGAAGTCGACCTCCAGCACGGTCCAGTTGAGGGGTTCGCCGAGCCGCAGATCGAGATCGTTCCGCAGATCGTCGGGATTCCCGTAGACCGCGTCGAGGGTCACCACGGCCCGGCGGGACCGGGCGAAGAGTCGCGGATGGTCGGCCGCGTACACCACGACCAGCAACAGCAGGGTCAGCGCCCCGGCTTCCCGGAGTTCGAGTTGCGGCAGTCCGCAGACAAGTCCGATCACCAGGGTCGTGAAATAATAGGCGACCTCTTCGTGCTGGATGGAATCCGACCGCAACCGGATTATCGACAGTACCCCGAACAGGCCGAATCCCAGGGCCGCGCCACCGCCGCTGCTGATCTGGGCGAGCGCGGCGACCACGGTGAACAGGGCGGCGTTGAGGGCTAGATAGGCGGGGAGCAGATCGCGGCGCCGGTGCCGCGGATAGTAGACGGCGAAGGTGAGTATGCCGACCGCCGATAGATCCAGGGCTAAGTGCGCGGCGAGTTGTCTCAGGGACTCCATGAGCGACCTCCGGAACGGAAACGTGAAGTAGGGCCAAGATTCCGGAAATCGTAGACGAACACCACGCAAAGAAACGGGAAAGGGAATTTCCGTTTCCGCAAAAGAGGGCATGAGAATCCGTTCACAAGAAAATGAGACGGCTCTCATGAGATAGCTCACGGGGCACCCATGAGCGGGCCGCGCCGGGGTCGAGCGGAACGCGGCACACCCCTCGGGCGCGGTTTCAGTCCGCGGCCCGCAGCACCTCGCCGAGATCGTGGGCGATGTCATGGAGGAGATGGCGGGTGAAGAACTCGACCGTCAGCCGCTCACCGGGCAGCCGGGGGTCCTCGCGGTCCCAGTCGGCGGGGTCGAGTACGGCGAGCCGCCGCGCCAGGGCCTCGGCGGCGGCGGCCAGTTCCCCGGCGACCCGGCCCGGATCCTCGTCGCGGTAGAGCCCGGTCAGCCGCGCCGGATCGTCCGCGCCCTCCGGCTCCGGCCCCGGCCCGGCGGGCGCCGTACCGAGTGACGTCTCCAGCCGCCGCCGGAACAGCAGACACATATCGCGGACGTGGCAGCCGTGTTCGAGGGGCGACCAGGCGAGGACCCCCACCCGGCCGGTGGGGGTATCCGGGTCGGCGAGTACGCGCCGCCAGCGGAGCGCGTACTCGCGCAGTACATCCGGGGCGGTGGCGCGGTCGAAGGGCCGGTCGCCGAAGTCGCAGCGGCGGCAGTGCGGAAGCGGGAGGGACGGAGAGACCGGGACGGGCCGCGTCAGCGGTGTCGCGCTCATCGAACCACGGGTTCCTTCCTCATGGCCACCGTCCGCGCCGGTCGCCGGAGATGCAGTCCGCCGCGGTCGTCCGTCCCGGTGCCGGCACCACTGGGTGTACGGGACATCGGACAGCATCCGAGTGTAGATCCCGCATTGGTTCGATGCAATCCTGGATATTGCACTCGGCGCAATCACATGATTGGATGCGCGCACACATACAGGCCGGGGGTTCCTCCGGGGAGGAGGGGCGTTGACGGACTATCAGAGCGTCGCGGACACGGTGACCGAGGAGATCCGCTCGGGCGGGCTGCGGCCGGGCGACCGGCTGCCGCCGCTGCGGGAGTTCGCCCGGCTGCGGGGGATCGCGCCCTCCACCGCGGGCCGGGTCTACCGGGAACTCGCCCGCCGGGGGCTGACCTCGGGCGAAGTCGGCCGGGGCACCTTCGTCCGGGCCGCCCCTGATCCGCTCGCCCCCTCCCCCGCGCTCACCGAGGGCGGTCGCAGCCCGGTCGACATGGGGCTCAACTATCCGGTGGTGCCGGAGCAGTCGGAGCTGCTGGCCCGGGCGATGGGGCCGCTGCTACGGCCCGGGGCCCTGGATCAGGCCCTCGCGCCGATCGGTCCGGCCGGTACCCCGGCGGCCCGGGAGGCCGCCGCCGATCTGCTGGCCCGCGGCGGCTGGCGCCCCGACCCGGAGCGGGTGCTGTTCACCGGGAACGGCCGGCAGGCGGTCGCCGCGACCCTGGCAGCGCTGGTCTCCCCGGGTGGCCGGGTCGGGGTCGAGGAAGTCACCTACCCGGCGGTCAAATCGCTGGTGACCCGGCTGGGGGCGACGGTCGTTCCGCTCGCCGTCGACGAGGACGGGCTGGTGCCCGAGGCGCTGGAACGGGCCCGGCGCGGCGGCCCGCTGGACGCGGTCTACGTCCAGCCGACGCTGCACAATCCGCTCTCCGTGACGATGTCCCCGGCGCGCCGGGCGGCCCTCGCCGAGGTGCTGCTACGGCTGGGGATCACCGCCGTCGAGGACACCGTCTGGGCGTTCCTCCGGGACGACGTACCACCGCTGGCCGCCCTCGCGCCCGAACGGACCGTCCTGGTGGACAGCCTCTCCAAGCGGATCGCCCCGGGGCTCAATCTGGGTTATGCGGTGGTCCCGCCCGCCCTGCACGCCGCGGTCGCGGTCGCGGTCCGCTCCGGCGGCAGCCAGCCCATGGGCTTCGCGCTGGAGGCCGCGTCGCGCTGGCAGCGGGACGGCACCGTACGGACCCTCGTCCGGGCCAAGCAGCGGCAGGCCGCCGCCCGTCAGCTCACCGCCCGGCGGCTGCTGGCGGACTTCACCATCCGTACCGAACCGATCTCGTACCACTGCTGGTGGGAGCTGCCGGGCGGCTGGCGCTCCGATACCTTCGTCGCCGCCGCGGCCCGCCGGGGCATCGGAGTCGTCCCGGCCGCGGCCTTCGCGGTGGCCCGCCACCGGGAGACCGACGCGGTCCGGATCGGGCTGGCGTCACCTCCGGAACCGGTGCTGGAACGGGCCCTGACCATCCTGGCCCAGCTCGCCCGCTCCGCCCCCGACGACCTGGTCGGGGATTAGACGCTTCCGGATCCTGCCGGGGCTCCCCTGCGGCGGGAGTCCCGGCGGACCGGGGTGCACGGCGCGCCGGTGGCGCCGTACACCCCGGCGGGAATCAGATGCCCGCCGACGCCATTTCGATGATCGAGCGGTAGTAGGCGGCGGTCGAGACCACGCACGCCTTGTACTGGCGGTCTCCCCGGACGGCGAGGAAGTAGTCCCTGATGTTCTTCCAGTACGAGACCAGATAGCCCACGCCCGGGCGGAAGCCCGGCGGCTTGGGCACCAGGGCGTAGGCGGCGGAGCACTGGATGATGCGGTCGGTCGCCTGCGACAGCACGTCGGCGACGTCCGCGTTCATGTTCCAGCCCGCGGCCAGTTCGGGGGTCCAGATCGCCCCGGCGATCTCCCGCAGCTTCTCCTGCTCCTCCGGGGTGGGCTGGCTCTGGATCGCGACCGGGGCCGCCTGGGAGGCGGGCGCCGGGGCGGGTGCGGCCTGTGCCGTGCCGGTGCCCCCGGCGACGAGCAGCGCGCCGGAGACGGCGAGCGCGACCGCGGCGACCATCGCCGGTCTGCGGGTACGGGTGTTCATCGACGGACCCCTCCTGTCGCCCGCCGGATCGGCGGGCCTCCGTGTGCTCCGTGTCTGCTCCGGGTGATCGGATGCGCGATGCACGCTGACAGCCGGTCCCGGTGCCGTCAACGGCGCCTCGTCGGCCGTCCGGGGCACCGTCCGCTATCCGGGCGGGATCGGAGAACGGTGGACACACCCAACTCGGAGCACTACCCTCCGACTTGGTCTAGACCTAATGGGCCGATGGTCAGCCCCGCACGCACTGCTCCCGGCGGGACCGGGGCACCCGGCAGTGCGCCGGAGCGCCACCGGGCCGCATGCGGCACCCCACTGCCCCCTCCATCCCCCCACTCATGGAGCACAGCATGCGAAGAAGAATTCTCCCGTCCCTGCTCGGCATGGGCATGGCGGGCCTGCTGACCTTCGCCGTACCCGGCAGCGCCCAGAGCCACGGCTATGCCGACTCCCCGGTCAGCCGGCAGAAGCTCTGCCAGACCGGCGCCGTGCAGAACTGCGGCCAGATCGAATGGGAGCCGGAGAGCGTCGAAGGCATCAAGGGCTTCCCGCAGGGCGGCGCGCCCGACGGCAAGATCTGCGCCGGAGGCATCGGCCGATTCTCCGAGCTGGACGATCCGCGCGGCGGCAACTGGCCGGCGACCCAGCTGACGGCGGGCCAGGAGCACACCTTCCTGTGGCGTATCAAGGTCCGGCACGCGACGAGCGACTTCCGTTACTACATCACCAAGGACGGCTACGACCCCACCAAGCCCCTCACCCGGGCCGACCTGGAGCCGCAGCCGTTCCTGACCGTGCCGTTCGGCGGGGTCAGGCCGCCGTCGACGGTGACCCACACCGGTGTGCTGCCGCAGAAGTCCGGCCGTCACATCATCCTCGGCGTCTGGACCATCGCGGACACCGACGGCGCCTTCTACAACTGCTCCGACGTGAAGTTCTGATCGGCGGTACCGCGTCACGACGGTGATCGGGGCGACCGTCGCGCGGTACCCTGCGGCCCGGCCGGGGACTTGTCCCGGCCGGGGCCGTACGGACCGCGGCGGTCCGGGAACATGGGCCCGGACCGCCGCACCGGCCGCCGTCCCCTTGGGCGGTGGCACGTCCGGCCGGGCAGGGCACCGTCATCCGGTGGCGTACGGACGCGTGCGGTCAGGCGCGTCCGGCGGGTGGCGGGACGTACGGGCGCGGCGGTTCAGCCGCCGTCCAGCCAGCCCCGGGCCCGGAGTTCCGCGACGAACCGGCCGTACGAGTCGTCCAGCGCCGCGCGCTCGCCCCGTACCGGCTCCGCCTCGTCGTCGGCGCCGGGGCCCGCCATGGCGGCGGCGCTCGACGTCAGGTCCTCGTGGAGCGTGCCGGAGGCCGCGAGCAGGGCCGCGCCGAAGGCCGTCTCGGCCCGCCGGGCCACCCTGACCGGCCGGTCGAGCACGGTGGCCCGGATCCGGGTCCACACCCGGCTGCGGCTGCCCCCGCCCGCCGCGTACAGCGGCCCCGAGACCGGGACGCCCAGGCCCGCCAGCCGCTCCAGGGCCAGCCGTTCGAGGAAGGCGACGCCCTCCAGCGCCGCCCGGTGGGCGTCCGTGTCGTCCTCGGGCGCTCCCAGCTCGAACCCCCGGGCACCGGCGGCGACGAACGGGAACCGCTCCCCCTCGCGCCGCAGCGGATAGCGGACGTACGAGGCGGGTCCCCGCCCGGCGGCGGCCAGGTCGAGCGCGCCGAGCCGCTCCGGGGAGAGCCCGGAGAGGGCCTCGCCGCCGGTACTGGACGCACCGCCCGGCAGCCACCAGCCGTCCGGATGGCGGTGGCTGTACAGGGCGCCCGCCGGATCGCGGACCAGCTCCGCGCAGACACCCTTGAGCACATAGGTGGTCCCGAGGACACCGACGAACTGGCCGGGCGCGACCGCCCCGGTGGCGAGTTGTCCGGCGCAGCCGTCGGTCATCCCGAGCCGTACGGAACAGCCGGCGGGCAGCCCGGTGGCCCCGGCCGCCTCCGGCGACACGGTCCCGGCCTCCGTGGTGGGCGCCGCAACGGCGGGCAGCAGTCCGACGGGGAAGCCGAGCGCGTCGAGAACGTCAGCGGCCCACTCGCCCGCCCGGGGGTCGTACCCCGTCTTCAGGGCGTGGCTCCAGTCCGCCCGTACCGCCTCCCCGGTGAGGGCGCGGCCCACCACGTCGGGGGTATGCAGGATCCCCCGCAGCCGGGGGCCGTGGGCGCGCAGGCACCAGACGGCGCGGCCGAGGGCGGCGGTGGGGCCGACGGTCAGACCGAGGGCGTCCCAGCGGGCCGCGCCGGCCCGCTGGGCCTCGGCGTTGAGTGCGGCGGCGCGACGGTCGTCGTACATCAGGGCCGGGCCGGTGAACCGGCCGCCGGGGCCCGTGGGGACGATGGTGCCGGAGGTGGCGGCGACGGCGACGGCGACGGTCTCCCGGCCGCCGCCGGGCAGCGAGCCGGTGACCCGGCGCAGCGCCGACCGGACGGCGGGCCACCAGCTGTCCGCGTCCTGCTCGCTGGTGCCGCCGGGGCCGCGGACCGGATCGGGCAGACGCTCACGCGCCTCGGCCCGGGCATCCCCCCGGGCGTCCACCGCGAGGGCGCGGACGGACGCGGTGGCGATGTCGATCCCGATGACCACGGGGCGGCTGCTCATCCGGGACCGGTCCTCTCACGGGCGGCGGGCCGGGCAGGGCCCGCCGATGGCTGTTCTCGCCGATGGTTCTCGCCCGGGTGAAATTAACACGGGCCATGGTGAAATCAACACGCCTTCCCACAGCGGTGACGGACCGGCGGGCGCAGCGAACGGGCGAGGGCGGACCGGCGGGGTCGGACCGCCCGGGGCGGTCAGCGCGCGACGGGCGCCACGGTGACGGAAGTGGCCTCGCGGAGCCGGGCCAGGACGTCGGGGGCGACCCCGTCGTCGACGACGAGTTCGTCGAGATCGCCCACCGGTCCGACCCGGTGCAGCGCCGTACGGGCGAGTTTGGTGTGGTCCATCAGCATCGCCGTCCGGGCGCCGGAGCGCAGCATCGCCCGCTTGACCAGCACCACGTCCTGTTCCTGGTGGTAGGCGAGCCGGGCGTCGAGAGCGGAGGAGGAGACCACGACCAGATCGACCGAGAGCGCCTCCACGGCCTCGACGCAGGGCACTCCGAGATATGAGTCATGGGTACGGGAGTACTCGCCGCCCAGGGCGATCAGCCGGACGCCTTCGCGTTCGGCGAAGACGTCCACCACCCGGCGGGCGTTGGTGACCACGGTCAGGGGAGCCAGCCCGGCCAGCAGCCGGGCCAGGGCGAGAACCGTGGTCGAATCGTCCAGCATCACCGACATCCCCGGCTCCACCAGGGCGGCGGCGGCCCGGGCGACGGCCTCCTTCTCGGCCGTGTTCACCCCGAGCCGGTAGTCGAGGCTGGATTCGAAGACCGTGGACGGCAGGGCCGAGGCGCCGCCCCGGAACCGCCGCAGCACGCCCCGGCGTTCGAGGTCGTCCAGATCGCGGTGGACGGTCATCAGGCTCACTCCGGTGAGCCGGGCGAGATCGGCGCCGGTGGCGGTGCCGTGCTGGACGACGTGATCGGCTATGAGCCGTCTGCGCTGGTCGCCGGAGTTCTTGGTCATGGAGGTCAGTCTCGCGTACGGTCCGCGGACTCGGGGGCGGCCGTCCGGGTCCGCGGTCCACCGCCGTCGGTACCGGTATCAGTGCCGACGGCCGTAGCAGTAGCGGTGGCGGTGGGGGTGTTGAGGCTGTAGAGCGCGGCCGGGCCCGTCTCACCCGCCGTGAACCGGATCTCGGTCACGGCCGCGTTGTCGAGCCGGGGGAAGAGCAGCCGGTAGCGCCCCAGGGGCAGCCCCAGCAGCGCGCAGAGGGCGATCCTCAGCAGGGTGCTGTGGGCGACGACCAGGACCGTCCCGCCGGGGTGACGTACCGCCAGCTCGCGCAGGGCGCCGGTGGCCCGGGCCGCGACCGCCGCCAGCGGCTCGGCGCCCGGGAAGAGACCGGAGTCGGCGTCCTCGCGGAAGCGCCGTACCGCCTCCGGGTCCTCGGCGGCCATCTCCGCGACCGTCCGGCCCTCGCCCCAGCCGAAGTCCATCTCCCGGAGCCCCGGGACGACCTCCAGCGGCAGGCCGAGGGCGGTGGCGGCGGGCTCGGCGGTGTGCCGGGCGCGGCCGAGCGGGGAGGCGACGACGGCGCTCACCCCGGCGCCGGTGGCCCAGCGCGCCAGGGCGGCCCCCTGCTCCCGGCCCTCGGGAGTGAGGGCGATATCGGAGATCCCGGCATAGCGGTTCTCGGCGTGCCACTCGGTCTCGCCGTGCCGGACGAGCAGAAGGCGCGCGGTGTGCGAGGTCATCGGGGCGGTCCTTTCCGGAGACGGACGGGATCGGGCGCGGCGGGCGCGGCGGGGTGACTCGGGGCTCGTCGGAGGAGTCGGAGGAGTCTGGGTGAAGGACCGCAAAGGGGACGGGTCGTCATTGCCGCTTCACATCACCGCTGTTAAATTTAACAGACACTTCTCGCCCGGTTTCCCGATCCTGCCGGGTCGGCCGCCCCGACCGGTGCCACCCTGCCCGCCGCCCCGTCCGCTTCCGCAGGTCTCCCCCGCGGGGCCCTCCCCCGGAGTCCCGCAGAAGGAACGGTCCTTATGCGCATCCTCGCCGCCGGTGACCATTTCGTCCGCCCCGAGCTGATCCGGACCGCCCTCTCCCGGGAGCTGCCCGGGTCCGGCGGGGACGCCCCCGAACTGGTCGAGCTGACCCTGCCCTGGCCCTACGAGCCGTTCGGCCCGGTCGGCGGGGTACGGGAGGCGAGCGGCACGGAAGAGGAGCTGATCGGGGCGCTGGCCGGGGTGTCGGTCTGTGTCACGCAGATGGCGCCGTTCACGGAGCGGGTGTTCGCCGCCTCGTCCGGGCTGCGGCTGGTCGCGGTCTCGCGGGGCGGCCCGGTCAATGTGGATCTCGCCGCCGCCACCCGGCACGGGGTGGCGGTCAGTTTCGCCCCCGGCCGTAACGCCCCGGCGGCGGCCGAGTTCGCGATCGGGCTGATGCTGGCCGCGATGCGCCGGATCAGCGCATCCGACGCGGCCCTCCAGCGGGGCGTCTGGCGCGGTGATCTCTACGCGTACGACGAGGGCGGCACCGAACTCGACGGTGCCACCGTGGGGCTGGTCGGCTACGGCGCCATCGGGCGGATCGTCGCCCGGGTCCTGCTGGCGTTCGGCGCCCGGGTGCTCGTGGCCGATCCGTACACGGACCCGGCGAAGGCGGCGGCCGACGGCGTGGAGCCGGTCGAGTTGGACATCCTGCTGCGGCGCAGTTCGGTGGTGAGCCTGCACGCCCGGCTCACCGAGGAGACCCGGCACCTGATCGACGCCCGGCGGCTGGCCCTGCTGCCGGCCGGCGCGGTGCTGGTGAACTCGGCGCGCGGCGGGCTGCTCGACCACGGGCCGCTGCCCGACATGCTGCGGACCGGCCGACTGGGCGCGCTCGCTCTCGATGTGTACGACGTCGAACCGGTGCCGGACGACTGGCCGCTGCGCGACGCCCCCCATGTGATCACCACCCCCCATCTGGCGGGCGCCACCCGGCAGACGGCGCACCGGGCCGCGACGATCACCGCGGCCGAGGTGGGCCGGTTCACCCGGGGCGAGCCGCTCGCCCATCCGGCCAACCCCGAGGTGTTCGCGGCGGACCGGCCGTGACCGCCGCCCGGGGGCGCGGCGGCGCCCGGACGGAGATCGGGACGGGCCGGGCAGCGGCGGCGGAGGCCCGGTCATGACCTCGGTCCTCGGGGTGGACGTCGGTACTTCGGTCACCAAGGCGGTCCTTTTCGACGAGGCGGGCTCCGAGATCGCTTCGGCCGCGCGGCGCTCCCGGCTGGAGCGGCTGTCCGGCGGCCGGGTGGAGCAGGATCCGGACGATGTCGTGGCGAGTGTGGGTGCGGTGGTCCGCGAGGTGGTCGCCTCGGCCGGGCGGGCGCCGGACGCCCTGGCGCTCACCGGTCAGGGCGACGGGTTGTGGCTCCGGGACGAGGACGGCCGGGCGGTCCGGCCGGCGATCTCCTGGATGGACGCACGGGCTTCGGACCTGGTAACCCGCTGGCTCGCGGACGGCACCATCCGGCGGGCCTACGGATACACCGGCTCGGGGATGTTCCCGGGCTGCCACGGGCCGCTGCTGAACTGGCTCCAGGAGTACGAGCCTTCGGCGCTGGACCGGGCGGCCGTCGCCGGGTACTGCGTGGACGCGGTCGCCCAGCGGCTGACCGGCCGGGTCTGTCTGGACGCCTCCGACGCGACACTGCCGTTCCTCGATCCACGGACCCGGAGCTACGCGCCGGGGGCGCTGGCCGCCTGCGGGGTCGCGGATCAGGTCCGGCTGCTGCCGCAGCCCGCGGCACCGGGTACGGTCCTCGGCCTCGACGCCACCGGGGCCGGGCTGCTGGGGCTCCCCGAGGGGCTGCCGGTGGTGGCCGGGCCGTACGACCTTCCGGCCTGTGCGATCGGGAGCGGGGTACGGGAGCCGGGCGACGGGCTGCTGATCCTCGGGACGACCCTGGCCAGTCAGGTACTGACGGACCGGGTGGAGCTGGATCCGGCGGCCGAGCCCGCCGGGATGTGGCTCTGCACGCCCGTGCCGGGGCGCTGGCTGCGGGCCATGCCCGCGATGGTCGGTACGGCGGCCCTGGAGTGGGTGCTCGGTCTGGTCGGCGCCGGTACGGACGATGTGGACGGGCTGCTGGCGGCGAGCCCGCCGGGGGCGCGGGGCGTGACGGCCCTGCCCTTCCTCTCGGAGGCGGGCGAGCGGGCCCCGTTCGTGGAGCCCGCCGCGCACGGGCGGCTCGACGGGCTGAGTCTGGCGACCGGCCCGGCGGATGTGGTGCGGGCCGTCTGCGAGGCCGTGGCCTATGCCGCCCGGCACTGTCTGGAGACCGCGGGGCTCACCGGGACGCTGGCGCTCTGCGGCGGCGGCACCCGGTCGGTGCTCTGGGCCCAGCTGATCGCCGATGTCCTCGGTGTCCCGGTCCGTATTCCCGAGGCCGAGCAGGTCGGGGCGGCCGGCGTGGCGGCCGTGGCCCGGATGTCGCTCGGTACGGATCCCGGGCCCGGGGCGCTGCCGGGGCACCGGACCGTGGATCCCCGGCCCGCTGCCGGGGCGCGGTACGAGGCGGGGTACGCGCGCTACCGCGACGAGCTGGCGATCGTCCGGGCACGCTGGGGCGGGCCGGACTTCACCGTGCATCACCGCTGACCGGGCAACTGCGGTCCCGGGCCGGGTCCGGGTCCGGGTCCGGGTCCCGGTCCCGGTCCCGGACCGCCGACCGATATCCCGGTGGGCCCGTCCCGGCTGCGGTCGTCGGCGGACATCGCGGCGGCTCGGTCCCGGCCGGGGTCGCTTCGGTCGCTTCCCCGATGGCGGGGTCACTCCATTCGGTCGATCGCCGGTGGACTCGCTCTGCTGAATCTCGGCTCCGCCGGCCGGTTCGCGGTCGCCGGCGGGGTACGGCTTCCGGCGATGGTCCCGGATGCCGTGGTCCGGCGTTCCCGGGGCCCCGCGGGCGGGCCGGGTCCGGTCCGGCGCGCCCGCCACCCGTTCCCGGAAGGACCCCATGCGACCGCGACTCCCCTCACGGCCCGCGTTGACGGCCCTGCTGGCCGCCGCGACCGTCATCGCCCTGTCGGCGGGGCACGGTACGGCCCTCGCCCGTCCGCCCGCCGAACCGACGCCGCCCGCCGAGCCGGTCCCGGCCGCCGACGCGCCACCGCCGCCGCCCGCTGTGATCGACGGCGGGGTCTGGCGGTCCGGCCATCTCCAGGGGACGGCTCTCGACCGGACCCGTGGCGTCATGTACTTCTCCTTCACCAATCTGCTGGTGATGACGGATCTGTCCGGCCGGCCGCTCGGTTCGGTGACGAACATCCCCGGCCATCTGGGCGATCTGGACGTCGATCCGGTCGACGGCCGGCTGTACGGTTCGCTGGAGTACAAGGCGGCCGACGCCTTCTATATCGCCGTCTTCGATCCGGACCGGATCACCCGGGCTGGTCTGGACGCTCTGACGTCGGGGGCGATGACCACGGTTCATCTGGGGCAGATCGCCGAGGACTACACCGCGGACATGAACGGGGACGGCGTCTTCGACGGCGATACCGGTGACACCCCCGACCACCGGTACGGCACCAGCGGTATCGACGGTCTCTCCTTCGGCCCGGTACTCGGCGGCGGTGGGGGCAACCGGCTGACCGTGACCTACGGCGTCTACGGCAACACGGCCCGGCAGGACAATGACCATCAGGTGCTCCTTCAGTACGACATCCGCGACTGGGGCCGGTACGAGCGGCCCCTCTCGACGGCGGATCCGCATCGCAGCGGTCCCGCCGCCTACGACGGCCGGTACTTCGTCCACACCGGCAATACCGCCTTCGGGGTGCAGAACCTGGCCTGGGATCCGGCGACCGGGGACTGGCTGATGGCCGTCTACCGGGGGAAGAAGCCGGACTTCCCCAACTACACGTTCTATGTGATCGACGGCTCGGCGCCGGTCCGGGTCGCACCGGTCCGTGGTCAGCCGGTGCCGCAGCTGGGGCGGCATCTGACGCTGCGGCGGGGTGCGCTGGTGGATCCGGTGACCGGGATCTCCGGCTATCTGGCGGGCGGTCAGTACGGCCTCGTCCCCATCGGCGACGGTACCCACTATGTCGCCGAGACGGGGACGGTGACTTCGGACGGCGTCACACTGCAGAAGGGACGTGTGGTGCTGCGCCGCTGGACGGGTGGGGTGAATCCGTTCGGTCCGGTGACTCCGGCCGCCACTGCCGGTCCGGGGATCCGGAAGGCGCCGCGGGCCGTGCACGGTCCGCGGGCTCAGCCGGTTCCGCGGGGCGGGGCGCGGCGCTGACCGGCGGTATGTGCCGGAGCAGGACTCCGACGAGTACGGCTGTGGCGAGGGCGAATCCGGCACTGAGCAGGGCCGCCCACTGGAGGCCGTGGGTGAAGGACTCCCGGGCCGAGGCGATCAGGGTGTCCCCGCCGCCCGGTATCCGGTCGGCGAGCGCGAGGGCGGCGCCGAGGGTGTCGCGGGCTCCGTCGGGGGCGCCGTCGGGCATCCCGGACCGGTAGACGGCGGCCGGCGCTGCCGGTGACGGCGATGCCCGGGGCGAGCCCGAGGTCGTAGGCCGTCTGGCCGGTGGCCGCGGCGGCACCCGCCTTCTCCGGGGGTGCCGAGCCCACGGCGAGAGTCGTTCCCAGGACACTGATCGGTGCGATCCCGAACATGATCACGGCGAGAGCGGGGGAGACCGGGACCACTCCCTCGGCGACGGCGAGGGTGGCATAGCCGCCGAGGGCGACCGTGAGTCCGGCGACGACGATCGGGGCGGGCCGGAGCCGTTGTACCAGAAGGGGCGTCAGCTGGGAGCCCAGGACCGGGCCCGCTGCGCCCGGCAGCAGCCACAGACCGGCCTCCAGGGGGACCTTCCCGCAACGCCCTGGAGGTACTGCGGAACCAGGTACTCCACACCGTTGAGGGCCGTCATGCCCAGCAGCAGGGCGAGCAGGGCCCGGTGAAGGCCCGGTTCCGGAAGAGCCGCAGATCGAGCAGGGGGTGTTCGAGCCGGTGCTGGCGGCGGACGAACGCCGTCGCGAAGGCCGCTCCGGCGGCCAGGGCGAGGGCCGTTCCGGCGTCCGGCCCGTGGGCCGCCACGGTCTTGACGGCGTAGATCAGCGGCAGGAGGGCGAGCAGGAAGAGGACGACGCTCGCCAGGTCCAGCCGTCCGGCGTCCGGATCGCGGCACTCGGGCAGCAGCGCGCGGGCGAGCAGCAGCACGGGCAGCATCACCGGGACGCCGATGTCGCGTTCGTCCGGGGTGGTGGGCTGACGCCGGAACAGGCGCTGCTGGAGGCGGGGGTGGTGGTGTGACCGGGGAACGTCCCGGGCCCGGCGGTGCGGGGCGGCGCCGCCGAGCCCAGAAGGTGCCTTCGCGTCGGTCAGCGGGTGGTGGTGGCGCGCTGGGTGTTGATCGACGGGTCCTTCTTCGCGGTGGGCGTGGTGGTGGCGGTCGGCGGCCGGGTCGGGGGCGTCTTCTCCTCGATCACGGGCTCGGCGGTGTCTTCCAGGAACACGCCGCCGACGGCTACGGCCGGGCGTGGGCCGTACGGATGCCGGAGGCGGGGGACCGGGGGTCGGGGCCGGTGGAGCCGGTGTCGTCGACTCCGGTGACGGCGACGAACCCGGTGACGGCCACCGGCGGGTGGGGCGCGTCGACGGCGCCGAGGATCCGCAGGCCCGAGCCCTGGAGGGCCGGGTGGGAGCGGTATTCGCCCCGTGATGGCGTGACGCTCGGGGCGGAACGGTACGACCCGGTACGGCCGTGGCCCGGTGCGAGGCCCGCCCGGCCGACGGCACCGGTCGCGTACGGCCCGGGGCGGAGACGGGAGCCGCTTCCGGCCGCGTACCCCTGCCCCTGCCCCCGCGCGTTCGACGGTTCGGCTGCGATCAAGCGGGGATCAGGGGGAGATCAGACGGACCGGAATACGGGTGCGGTGGTTCCGCCCCTCTGCGAGGCTCGGCCGCATGTCCCGATTCGAAGATCTCATCGCCGAGGGCGTGGGCGTGCCGACGGAGGGCTGGGACTTCTCCTGGTTCACCGGGCGGGCCACCGAACAGCGACCGTCGTGGGGGTACTCGTCCCTGCTCGCGGACCGGATGGCGAGAGCCGGGGCGGCCCTCGATCTCCAGACCGGCGGGGGCGAGGTGCTGGCATCCGTACCCGCCGTGCCGCCGGTCCTGGTGGCGACGGAGTCCTGGGCGCCCCATCTGGAGTTGGCCCGGCACCGGCTCGGCCCGCTCGGCGCGGAGGTCGTGCGGGCCGGTGACGCGGACGATCTGCCCTTCCCCGGGGAGAGCTTCGACCTGGTGGCCGCCCGTCATCCGGTGCTGACCCGCTGGGACGAGATCCATCGTGTCCTCCGGCCCGGCGGCGGCTTTCTGTCACAGCAGGTGGGCTCGGGCAGCGTACGGGAGCTGACGGAGTTCCTGATGGGCCCGAGCGCGATGAACGAGGCGCTGGCCGAGTCGGCCCGACGCCCGCTCCCCCGGTCCGCGACCGCCTCGGGCGCGAGCCCGGTGGCGCTGGCGGCCGGGGCGGAGTCGGCCGGGTTCGAGGTGGTGGAGCTGCGGTCGGAGGGGCTGCGGATGGAGTTCCACGACATCGCGGCGGTCGTCCACTTCCTGCGGAAGGTCGTCTGGACCGTACCGGGCTTCACGGTCGGCGCCTATCGCGCCCGGCTGGCCGAACTGCACGAATTCATGGAGCGCCACGGCCCCTTCGTGGCCCATGCCCAGCGGGTGCTGATCGAGACCCGGCGGAGGTGACCGGGCCGTGGCCGCCGTCCGGGTGAGGGCGAATCGATTCCGCTTGCGCCGTACGGGTGCTGCCCGGATGCGGACGCGTCCGTCGGGCAGAGATGGCCACGGCAACCTTCCCACCGGCAGAAAGTCCTTTGATGCGCCTTCGCTCCACCTGTGCCGCCCTCGGCGCCGCCCTGCTGCTCGCCGCCGTACCCGCCTCCGCCTCGGCCGCCACCGGCCAGTTCCGCTACGACTATGTGACCGTAGAGGGGTATGAGGCGACCGGCTTCCTCAACGACCCGCCGGGCGGGGAGTGTCTGGATCTGCCCGGTGTGGGTCCGGAGAACCCCCGGCCCGGCGACTCGCCGAAGAACCGTACGGATGCCTGGGCGACGGTCTTCGCCGGGTCCGGCTGTACCGGGGACTCCTTCCGGCTCCGCCCCCACACCGGCGGGGCCTCGGAGCGGCTGAAGGTGCGGTCGGTCGTCTTCGGCTGAGACTCCGGCGGACGAGGCCCGCCGACCACTCCCCCGTGGGCGGTCGGCGGGCCGTTCCATGAGTGCGCCGGGTGGGCCGCGGGCGCCGCCCGGGCCCCGGTCAGCGCCCGGAACCGGGCTTCCCCAGCAGCACGGCGGCGACCCGCTGAGCCATCTGGGCGGAGTCAGACCGCCGGGTCGGGTGGTAGGTGAGGACCATCCGGGTCCTCAGGTCCCGGGTGGCGAAGATCCGGGTCCGGTAGCCGTGCTGCTCCCCGGTCTTGCCCCAGAGGTCCACCCCGTTCACCGGGACCCGCTGGAACCCTCTGCCGTACCGGGCGGGGCTGCCGTCGGTCATCGGGACGGACGGCACCCGGTAGAGCTGGTCGGCCGCGTGCGGCGGCAGCAGTTCGCCGGAGAACAGGGCGGTGTGGAAGCGCAGCAGGTCGGCATGGCTGGAGACGATGTCACCATCGCCCCGGGACGATTCCACCCGCTGGACGGTGATATCGCGCAGGGAGTCGTCGGTCATCCGCAGAAAGCCCCGGATGTGCGGTCCGCGGAGCCGGGGCTCGGCGCCGGGGACGCAGGTCCGGCGCAGTCCGAGGGGGCGGGCGATCCGGGTCGCGACGGCTTCGGCGTACGTCTGCCCGGTCAGCTCCTCGATCAGCAGGCTCAGCAGCAGATAGTTGACGCCCCGGTACTCCTGGACCCGGCCGGTGCCGGACGGCGCGCGGTGGGTGACGGTGGCGAGCAGTTCCTCCGGGGTCCAGCGGTCCATCCGGTGCCGCCAGACGGCTTCGGGGGTGCTCTCGTCCGGGAGCCCCACATGGGGCGGGATGCCGCTGGTGTGGTCGAGCAGTTGGCCCGCGGTGATCCGGCCGAAGGTGTCCGGCAGCAGTCCGGCGGGCAGATGACGGCCGATGGGGCCGTCCAGGTCGATCCGTCCCGCGGCCCACTCCTGGAGCACGACGGCGGCGATGAACACCTTGGTCACACTGCCGACGCGGAGCGCGTCCCCGGGGTGCGGGGGACGCCCAGCGGCGGGGTGGGCGTATCCGGCGGAGCCGTACCAGGAGTCACCGCCCGCGCCGTCGTCCACGGTGAGCTGGGCGCAGGTGGCGTGCGGGGTGCTCAGATCGGAGATCGCGGCCCGTAAAGCGCGGTCGCGGTCGGTTTCGGGCGGCCGGACGACGGGTCGGCGAGTGGTCGTCGCGGCCGCCGGGCCCGCGGTCGCGCCGATGAGGCCGAGGGCGGCGGGTACGGCGGCGGCGCCGAGGACGAGCCGTCGCGAAGGGGGTCGTGTCATGCCGTCAGCCTGGCCGGTGGGGATGTCCCGGCCATCGGGGTTCCCCCGGGCCCGACCCTGGTAACGACCCCGAACCGCCCCCGAATCCGGGGCCCCGGTCCGGAACGGACACCGCCGACGGCGCCGAAGCCGCAACCGCTGTCACGGCCACGCCACGCCACGACCGTGACCGTAGCCGTGACAACGCGAACGGCCCCCGGGGGTACGGGACTCGTGGTCTGGACGAGATCGCCACCGCCTCCGCCCGGCGGGTCAGCGCCGTACGGGACTTCGGCGGCTTCGGCT